>NZ_MWJN01000047.1:0-67180 GCF_002027145.1 Microbispora sp. GKU 823
TAGCGGGCCAGGTTCTTGGCCTTGCGCTCCAGATGGCGCGGATTGGGAATCTTCTCGCCCGTGGACAGGACGGCGAAATCGCTCACGCCGAGGTCGACCCCGACCTGGCCGCCGGTGGCGGGCACCGGCTCGGGTCCGGTTTCGGCCTCCACCGACAGGGAGGCGTACCAGCGGCCATCAGGGTCGCGGGAGACGGTCACCATGGCCGGGTTGATCGTGGCGGGGTCGACCTCGGGCCAGGACCACACGAACGCGATCGGGCCGTCCATCTTCGCGAGGAACAGCCTCCCGTCGCGCCAGCCGAACGCCGAGCGGGTGTAGGTCGCGCACTGACGGCTATGCCGCGACTTGAAACGCGGATACTTGGCGCGTCCGGCGAAGAAGTTCACGAACGCCGCGTGCTGGTGCCGCAACGCCTGCTACAACGGAACACTGGACACCTCGTACAGGAAGTCATGGTCCCCGTCGCGTTTCAACTCGGTCAGATACCGGTCGGTCTGCGCATACGAGGTTGCCACGCCCTCGGCACGGTAGCGGGCCTGCCGCCATGCCAGGACCCTGTTCCAGACCAGGCGTACGCAGCCGAACGTGCGGTTCAACACCGCGGCTTGTTCGGCGGTGGGGTAGACCCGCACCTTGTAAGCCGTACGCACGTTCGAACTTTACAAGCGTTTTGCCTAACCGGTCAGCAGAAGGAGCAAAGTCGTGAGCGCTTCTCGTTCAAGGCTGTCCCGGCTTCGCCGGGCCACTCCTGACGGGGTCCGGATTCCTCCCGGTCCTGAAGAACCGGGCTTCCTCCGGAGGACCCGGTGAGGATCCGGTTCCGCGCCGGCCGGTCAGTTCATCCGGGCCGTGTCGGAAGGCATGGCCACCGGATGGCGCAACGCGTCGGCGCGGGTCGGATACACGGTGAGCCGCGAGATGAGGCCGAGCAGCGAAAACAGGTGACGCATCTGCGGGCTCATCCCGCAGACGGCGCCGTCACCGTCCTTCGGCGGGGTGCGCACGCAGGCGTCGATGAGCACCCTCATGCCGGCGCTGTCGATGAACCGCAGCTTCTCCACGTCGAACAGGATGCGCGTCGCGGGCCGGGCCAGAAGGGGAGCCACCCGCTCACGCAGCTTCGGGACCGTGATCACATCGAGTTCGCCACTGAGGGTGACGAGGGTGAAGGGAGGCGACTGCGCCACCGACACCTGGAAGTCGTGCAAGGGTCCCACCTCCGCTGGTGAGACGACCCTATCCGGACCGCTTCCGGCCTCGCCCATATTACGCGCGAGGGGTGATTAATCCCATATAACCGACGAAAACTCTGTTCAGGTTTCACTTCCGCCGCTCGGGTAGTCGCGGTCCATGGGCATACGAGCAACGGCGGTCGTCTGCCTCGCGCTGGTCGCCCCCGCGCTGATCGTCACAGGGTGCGCCTCAGCGGAGGACACCTCGGTCGCCGGGACGGCGGAGCGGTTCCTGTCCGCGGCCGGAGAAGGCCGGGGAGGGGAGGCATGCCTGCTCCTGGCACCCAGGGCCGCGCGGTCACTGGACGACTGCGAGAAACAGATCGTGTCGGCCGGACTGCGGGCGGGCGCGGTACGCGGTGTCGACGTCTGGGGCGACGAGGCGCGCGTACGGGTGGACGGCGACACGCTCTTCCTGCACCGGTTCCCCGACGGCTGGCGGGTGCGCGCCGCGGGCTGCGAGCCCCGCCCGGAGCAGCCGTACGAATGCGAGGTGGAGACGTGAACGGTGCGCGCACGCTCTACGCGGTGCTGCTGGTCACGATCGCGCTGGTCCTCGCGTACGTGATCGTCGTCGGCCTCGCGGGGAGGTAGCGGCGATGAAGCGTCTGGTCAGGGAGAACGCGCTCGCGCTGTGCTTCCTGCTGCTGTTCCTGGTCACCCTGGCCGGGCAGTCGGTCGCGGGCGCGGCGGCCTTCAACGAGGAACAGGTGGCCGAAGGCGGCTCCCCCGTCACCTGGGCCCACTACGTCACCTCGTCGAGCTTCGCCGTCGACGTGGCCGAGAACTGGCAGTCGGAGTATCTGCAGTTCTTCCTCTACATCCTCATCACCGTCTGGCTGATCCAGCGCGGCTCGCCGGAGTCGAAGAAGAGGGGCGAGGAGGGCCTGGAGTCCGATGCCGAGCAGAAGGTCGGCCCGCACGCCGGCCCCGGCTCCCCCGCCTGGGCGGCGGCGCCCGGCTGGCGGCGGACGGTCTTCAGCCATTCCCTGGGCATCGTGATGGGCCTGCTCTTCCTGCTGTCCTGGCTGGCCCAGTCGGTCGCCGGTCTCGCGGCCTACAACAACGAGCAGCTCGCCCAGCTGGAGGACCCGGTCGACTGGGTCGGCTACGTGACCTCCCCCGACTTCTGGAACCGCACGCTGCAGAACTGGCAGTCGGAGTTCCTGGCGGTCGCCTCCATGGTCCTGCTGGCGATCTTCCTGCGCGAGCGGGGCTCACCGCAGTCGAAGAAGGTCGGCGACCCGCACTCCGAGACGGCGTCCACCGGCTGACGGACCCCACGCCACCGGATGACAATCCCGGTCAAAGCCTCCGAATGTCCACGTTTGTCGCATTCCACGGTTTGGGTACGCCCAGCGCCAATCGTGGGGAGGAGCACCGAGATGACGTTCAATCCGCTGCAGGAGCGGGGGATCCCGCTGGATCGGCAGGTGCGCAACTGGCGCGAGCTGAATGTCACGCCGATCGATCCGGATCGCGCCGATCCCTACACCCGGTGCCGGATCATCACGATGAACGGCATCGAGATCGAAGCGATCATGTTCAGCCATCATTTCGCCAGGCGCTGCCCCGACCTGGAGGTGCGGCAGCGCCTGGCGGAGGTGCGCTACATCGAGGCCCAGCAGCAGAAGGCGGTCAACTGGCTGCTGCCGGGGCTGGCCTCGGTGCTGGAGACGACCCTCGCCTACGAGCAGGTGGCGGTGGACCTGACCGCCTGGGTGGCCCGGATGGAGCCCGACCCCTATCTCAAGCAGGCCTACCAGTTCGGCGTGCTGGAGGACTTCGACCACCTGTACCGGTACGCCAACCTGTACGAGATGATCGAGCACCGCAAGGCCGAGAAGATCGTCGACCAGCTGACCGAGGTGATGCCGGGCCGGCCGACGAAGATGCACCACCGGCACCCGGCCGACAACGTCCGGGAGCACTACAACCGGGAGACGGCGCAGGCGATCTCCAAGCTGCACGCGTTGACGATCATGTCCGCGGAGCAGCAGACGATGAACTTCTACATGAACGTCGGCCCGATGTACATGGAGCCCATCGCGCGGCAGCTCTACCAGGAGATCGGGCTCATCGAGGAAGAGCACGTCACGCACTACGAGTCGCTGCTCGACCCGGGCGAGACGTGGTGGGAGCAGTGGCTCAACCACGAGTACAACGAGTGCTACCTGTACCACTCGTTCATGGAGACCGAGTCCGACCCGAGGATCAAGGCGATCTGGGAGCTGCATCTGAACATGGAGCTGGAGCACCTGCGGATCGCCGCGGACCTGTTCCGGCAGCACGACGGGCGCGATCCGGAGCAACTGGTGGCCCGGGAGTTGCCGAAGCCGGTGACGTTCGAGCCGAACAAGGAGTACCTGCGCGAGCTGATCGCCACGCAGATCGACTACACGACGCTGGGCACCGGGTACGTCCAGGAGGCCCACGAGCGGTTCCAGCGCTGGCAGGAGCAGCTCATGGGCGGGGAGGAGCCGCCCAGCGAGCGCGTCATCGACGAGAACCGCGCCAGGTCGGGCGACGAGTACCGCCTGGAGACCGAGGGCAGCCACCCCCTCTACAGCCTGCGCACCCACTGAAAACAGGGCCCGGCCCGGGCCCGCACGCACGCGTACGGACCCGAGCCGGGCTCACGCTCCTACCTGCGCAGCGCCTGGCGGATCAGGTCGCGCGCCCGATCCATGATCGCCGCGGGCGGGCCCAGCAGCAGGTTCCTCGTCATCGACTCCACGCCCGGGTGCGGACGGGTCGGGGCCATCGCCTCGGCGGCCCGGACGCCGAGCGCCATGGCCCGCCGCTCCGCGGCCGTCGTCTCGGCCCGGAGCCTGGCGAACTCGTAACGCTCCTCGGCCCGCGCGTGCGTGAGCACGGCCATCCGCAGCTTGTCCAGCTCGGGCATGAAGCCGGGGTGCTCCGGGCCCATTTCGTCCAGCCTGCGGAGCATCTCCTTGGCCTCGCGCTCCTCCTTGAGCCGGTCGGCCACCACTTCCGTTCCCCCGTCCACCCGCAGCCGCGTGTAAGGATGGACGATCTCCTCCTCGGCCGTCTCGTGGACGGCCAGCATGCGCACCAGCCGCCGGAACGGCTCGTGGCGCCTGCCCGGCGCGGCGTGCTCCACCTCGTCGAACATGTCCCTGATCAGCGAGTGCTGGTGGACGAGCAGGTCGACGACGTCGCCTTCCTTCATCAGTTCGGGCACCGGGTGCTGCACGTCGGTCATGTCCCTCTCCCCTCGGATACGGCGCCCGGCCTCCGACGGGAGGCCGGGCGCCGGACGAAACGGGACCACGGTCGAACCTGACCGCACATGGCGGACACCCGGCTATCTACCCCTGCCGTGCGGTGATCAGCAGCCGATGGGGCTCGATCCCAGCGCCACGTCGTCGTACCAGATCGTGTCCGAGTCGCCGCCGTAGCTCTCCCAGCCCAGACGGAACGTCGTGGGCCGCGGCGCGGTGGAGCGGCGCAGCCACTGTGCGTCCACGTCGGTGGTCGGCGTGCCGTCCACCCGCAGGCCGGCGATCTCCTGGTCGTCCAGGTACGTACGCATGGCCTGCTGCGTGGTGTCGATCTGGAAGCGCAGGCAGACCCAGCGGTTGACGGGCAGCGGGGCGCTCAGCGCGACGCCGGAGGGGCTCTGCTCGGGCAGCGTGGCGTCGTCGACTCCCGGTTCCACTGCAGCGCGCCGTTCTGGCCGCCGATGCGCAGGTCCTTGCCGCCGTCCCTGGAGTCCGACATCGTGATCATCGCGACGTGGCCGGCCGGGAGCGCGGTCGTGTGGCGCACCCACATGCGCCCGTACACCACGGGTGAGATGGCGGAGACGTTCTTGGTGGTCCCGGCGAAGATGTGGTTGCAGTAGTTGCCGCCGCCGTTGATCCGCAGCGACCTGCCGCCGCTGTGGGCGGTGGCGGTGTCGATCGTGGCGGTGCCGGTCCCCGAGCAGTTCGGAGTGGTCACCTGCCACTCACCCGACGGCGTGCCCGACTGGTCCTCGAAGCCGGAGCAGACGACCAGGCCGTTCCCCGAGCAGCCGGACGGCGAGGGCGTCACCGAAGGACTGGGCGAGGGAGACGGCGAAGGGGACGGCGAGGGCGAAGGAGACGGCGACGGCGAGTGGTCCACGGTCGGCGAGGGAGACGGCGACGGCGACGGTGTCGGCGAGAGTGAAGGAGACGGAGAGGGAGAGGAGGTGCCGCCGCACGGCACGCCGTTCAGCGACCAGTCGGACGGCGTCGTGAGGCTGCCCGACCAGGTGCCCTGGAACCCGAAGTCGGCGGTGCCGCCCGTGGCCAGCGAGCCGTTCCAGGCGACGTTGGTCGCGGTCACGGTGGTGCCCGACTGGCCGACCTGGGCGTTCCAGGCGTTGGTGATCTGCTGGCCGGTGCCCGCCGTCCAGCTCAGCGTCCATCCGCTGACCGCCGAGCCGAGGTTGGTGAGCCGCACCGACGCGGTGAAGCCGCCCGGCCACTGGTTGGTCGTGTAGTCCACCTTGCAGACGGGAGCCGCGGTCGCGGGGCCGGGCACCAGCACGACCACGAGGCCGGCGACCAGCGCGGCCAGGGCCGCGACCAGGCGCGCCGCCGGAGAGCCCGGCAGGTCGCGGGCGGCGGGGCGATGCCCTCGGACGGGACGGAACTGCTTCATGCGTACCTCGATTTCTGCGCATCTGCTCGTTCGGCACGCCACCCGGCTCGCGCGTCCCGCCCTCCTCCCGAAACGAGCACGGACAGGCGAGGTCAGGCGCTCCCGCTCGGGGCCGCGGCCACTGGGACAGATGGGTCGCGACGCTGCGGCCCCCGGACGCAGATGTTTTCTCCGGGTCGCGGAACCGGTCAACGGACGCCGCCGCTCCCGGGCCGGTCCCGCCCGAGCGGCGACGACGCCCGCGCAGCTCACGGGCACGACATGGGCCGGAGACGGCCGGGCGCGGGCGACGGGGCGAACTGAATCTTTCACCGCGGGCACCCCGGCGCGCCCGCCCACGTGACGCGCCCTGCCTGTCCGGCCCCCGGCCGGTGCCCCCGAGCGCCCGACTCTCGTAGTCTTCGCACTGACACGCGCGAACGCAAAGGACAACCCCCAATGGCAGATGCAGGGTCCTGGGTCGTCGTCGGGCTCGACAACGGCGGCACAAGCAACAACGCGACCGTTCTCGACGCCTCAGGGCGGTTCCTCGTGGACCGGATGGTCGAGACGCCCAGCCTCGTACGGGAGGGTCCTGAGGTCGCGGTCGAGCAGCTTCTGCTCGCCCTCGACAACGTGCTGGAGCTGACCGGCACGCCGCGCTCCACCGTACGGGCGGTGGGCCTGGACACTCCCGGCCCGGCCAGCGCCGACGGCGTGATCTCCTCGAAGGGCGCGACCAACTTCGTCGATCCCGGCTGGTTCGGCTTCGACTTCCGCGGGGCTCTGGAGTCCCGGCTGGGGCTGCCGGTCGTCTACAACAACGACGGCAACGCCGCCGCCCTCTACTCCCACCACGTACGCTTCGGGCCGGACGCCTGGCAGCACTCGTCGGTCTCGGCGATCGTCGGCACCGGCCTCGGCGGCGGCGTCATCCAGTCGGGGCACGTGGTGAAGGGCGCCGCCGGGATGGCCGGCGAGCTCGGGCACGTCCACATCCCCCTGCAGGGCCTGCTGGAGGAGGGCCAGCCGCTGCCCGAGTGCAACTGCGGCTTCGTCGGGGACGCCGAGAGCGTCGCCTCGCTGACCGGCATCGAGAAGAACCTGCTGCCCTACTGGCTGACCCGCTTCCCGGGCCACGAGCTGAACGGGGTCGAGCCCGTCGGGAAGGCCGCCAAGCTGCTGCGCGGCTACGCCGAGAACGGCGACCCGCTCGCGCTCAAGGTCTTCGAGCAGCAGGCCATGGCCATCGGCAGGCTGTTCACCATCGCGGCCAACTTCACCGACCCGGACGCGTACTTCCTGGGCGGCGGGGTGGTCGAGGCGGCCCCGCACTTCCGCGAGTGGTTCCTGGAGAAGGTCCGCGAGCACACCCTGCTGCGCGAGGAGCAGCGGCGGGTGGCCACGGTGACGCTGGTCGAGGACCTCGACATGGCCGGCGCCCGGGGCGCGGCGCTCGCCGCCCTCGCCGAGATCGTCGGCCGCTGACACCTGTTCGCGATCGGCCCCGGTCGCGGCGGGTGATCTGGACGGATCACCCGCCCGGCCGGGGTCCGGCGAACGGAACGTCCAGAGCGGGTTGCGAATCTCGTTCGGTTCGGCACGATGCGGGATCGTGAACGACACAGACCTGCTCAACGGCCGCCGCTTCGTCATGATCAGCTCCACGGCCAGCTCGGTGGACGCCGACGCCCCCACCGAGTTCGCCTACGAGGAGTCGGGCGGCGTCATCTGGGGGCACTACACGGGCGACACCGTCGTCCACGGCCGGTTCGTCGGCACCCGGGACGCCGACCGCATCGAGCTGTCCTACGTCCACCTGCTGAAGACCGGCGAGCGCGCGAGCGGCCGCAGCACCAGCCGCATCGAGACGGCCGAGGACGGCCGGCTGCGCCTGGTGGAGGAGTTCCAGTTCGAGGGCGACGACGCCACCCACGTCAGCGTCTGCGCCGAAGTGGTCTAGCTAGGTCGCGTCGCGCAGCGCCGCGCGGCCCTCGGCCGCGCCGACGAAACGCATCTTGCCGAGCGGCAGCCCCTGCCCCTGCCCCTGCCCCTGTCCCTGCTCGGGGTCCGACGAGGGCGAGGGGCCGGGCCGCCGCGGGGCGCCGCGTCCCCGGTCCCGCTCCCGGTCGCTCGGCAGCACGTACGGCCGCCTGAGCACCTCGTCGAGGATGAACACGGTCTCGGTGGCCTTGACGGCCGGGATGTTGGCCAGGCGTTCTGTGACCATCGCGTGCACCTCGGCCACGTCGGCCATCCTGACCTGGATCATGGCGTCGTGCTGCCCGGTGGTGATGGCGCAGTACTCCACCTCAGGCATCTGGGCGAGCTGGGCGCGGAACTGCCGCCACATCTGCTGGCGCACGGTCACGAAGATCAGCGCGACGATGCCGAGGCCGGCCCGCTGGTGGTCGATCTCGGCCGTGAAGCGCCTGATCACGCCGTCGGCGCGCAGCGCCTCGAAGCGCGTGTAGGCGTTGGCCCGGGAGATCCCCACCCGCTCGGCGAGGGCGGACACCGAGACCCGCCCGTTGTCCCTGAGCACCTCGAGGATCTTCAGATGGGTGGCGTCCAGCTCCAGGCCGATGCCGATCCGTCCAGTGGTGCCGCCCCCGGACCCCGAGTTGCTTGACATTTCGGTCACTGGTTCTTCCTCCATGGGAGATTCGTCTCGGCTTGGCCGCAGGAGCTGGACTTTCTGCCGGACAATCCTGGACGATCGGCGACCAAACGTCCACACGGCCAAGGGTTGGCCAATTTTCGGAGGACCACAATGACGACCCGTTCGTGGCAGGCGAGGGCCGGCCTTCTGCCGGTCGCGCTGACCGGCGCACTCGCCCTCGCGGCCTGCTCCGGCGGCGGCTCGTCCAGCAGCACCCCAAGCGGCGCCGCGGGCAAGACGCTCGTGATAGACACCTCGTTCGACCTCAAGACGGCCGACCCGGGACGGACCTACGAGCCCACCGGTCTCATCGTCGACAAGGCGACCTACGACACGCTTCTCACGTTCGAAGGCTCCGACGTCACCAAGCCGGTGCCCGCGCTCGCCGAGTCGTACGAACTGTCGTCCGACGGCAAGGAGCTCACGCTCAAGCTGAGGCAGGGCGCCAAGTTCGCCGACGGCTCCCCGGTGACCGCCGACGACGTGGTGTTCTCCCTCACCCGCGTGCGCGACATGAAGGGCACCCCGTCGTTCCTGCTCGACGGCGTGGAGATCGCCAAGACCGACGACACGACCATCACGCTGACGTCGAAGAACCCCAACCCGGCGCTTCCGTACATCCTGCCGAACCCGGCCCTCGGCATCCTCAACTCCAAGGTGGCCAAGGAGCACGGCGCGACGAACGACCCGAACGACAAGGCCGAGCAGTACCTGAACTCCGCCTCGGCCGGCTCGGGTCCGTACACGATCGAGTCGTTCAACGTGAGCAGCCAGGTCGTGCTGAAGGCGAACGCGCAGTACTGGGGCGCGAAGAAGCCGTACTACGACAAGGTGGTCATCCGCAACGTCGAGTCGGCCACGCAGAAGCTCAACGTGCAGCGCGGCGACAGCCAGGTGGCGCTGAATCTGTCCGGCGACCAGGTGGCCGGCGTCTCCGGCGGCCTGCAGGTCAAGCGGACCGCCTCGGCGTACGTGTTCTTCCTGCTCGCCAACCAGGACTCGGCCGTCAGCAAGGTCACCTCCAACCCCAAGTTCGTCGAGGCCGTGCGCAAGGGCATCGACTACCCCGGCCTGCTCGAGCTGGCGGCGAGGGCTCGACGCAGGCGTCGGGCATCATCCCGTCGATGTTCCTCGGCGCGCTCCCGCCCGACCAGGCGGCCAAGCGCGACGTCGAGGGCGCCAAGGCGGCGCTCCAGCAGAGCGGCGTGACCGACCCCACGGTCAAGCTGGAGTACCCCAGCGAGCTGACCGTGAACGGCCTGTCCTTCCAGCCGCTGGCCGAGCGCATCCAGGCCAACCTCAAGGAGGTCGGCATCACGGTCGAGCTGACCCCCGCCCCGGTCACCACCGCGCTGGACAACTACCGCAACGGCAAGGAGGAGCTGGGCCTGTGGTACTGGGGCCCCGACTTCCCCGACCCCAGCAACTACCTGTCGTTCGCCCCGGGCAAGCTGGTCGGCCTGCGGGCCGGATGGAAGGCGGGCGCGGACAAGGACGTCGAGGCCGCGGCCGACAAGGCCGGCGCCGCGGTGACCGACGACGACCGCAAGCAGGCGTACACCGACTTCCAGCAGAAGCTCAACGCGACCGGTCCGTTCATGCCGCTGATCCAGCCCGGCCAGAACATCGTGACGGCGGCGTCCGTCACCGGTGTGGAGTACCACCCCGTGTGGACGATCAATGTCGCCGACCTCGGCGCCAAGTAACCGCCGTACGGGGAACCGGGCGCTGCGCAGCCCGCTCGCCCGGTTCCTGGTCCGGCGGATCGTCACGGCGCTGCTGCTCGCGGTGGGGATCACGCTGGTCACCTTCGTGCTGACCAACCTGGTGCCGGGCGACCCGGTGTCGGCCAACCTCGGCCAGCGGGCGCTCGGCGACCCGGCGATCGTGGCCCAGTGGCGCGCCGATCACGGCCTCGACCGGCCGCTGCCGCAGCAATACCTGATGCACCTCGAAGGGCTGCTGCACGGCGACCTCGGGACGAGCCAGCAGAGCCACCGCCCGGTGCTGGACGACCTCGCCGAGTCCGTGCCGGCCACGCTGGAGCTGGCCGGGGCGGCGATCCTCGTCTCGCTGATCCTCGGCGTCGGATTCGGGGTGATCGCGGCGCTGCGCCGCGACCGTCTCTCCGACCACGTGCTGCGGGTGCTGAGCCTGGTCGGCATCTCGGTGCCGACGTTCTGGCTCGCGCTGGTGGCGTTCTACGTGTTCTTCTTCCGGCTGCAGGTCACCCCGGGCAGCGGCCGCATCGATCCGGGGATGACCCCGCCGCCGCAGGTCACCGGCCTCTACACGGTCGACGCCCTGCTGTCGGGACGCTGGGACGTGTTCTCCTCGGCCGTCGGCCACCTGGCCGCGCCGGCGCTCGTGCTGGCCCTCTACACGATCGGCCTGCTGACGCGGTTCACCCGCTCGGCCGTGCTGGAGGTGCTCGGGCAGGACTACGTACGCGCCGCCCGCGCCAAGGGCCTGCCCGGCCGGGTGGTGCTGTTCCGTTACGTCCTGCGCCCGGCGCTGGTGCCCGTCATCACCGTCGCCGGCCTGGCGTTCGGCAGCCTGCTGTCCGGCACCGTGCTGGTGGAGGCCGTCTTCGCCTGGCCGGGGGTCGGCCAGTACGCCTACAAGAGCGCCACCACCCTCGACCTGCCCGCCATCATGGGCGTCGGTCTCGTGGTGGGCGTGGTCTACCTCGTCATCAACCTGGTCGTCGACGTGCTCTACGGCGTCATCGACCCGAGGGTGAGGGTCTCATGAAGCGCGCCGGCCTGTTCGCGCGCACCCGCGTGAGCCGGCTCCCGCAGGCGTGGCGGCGGCCGCTGGCGATCGTCGGCACCGTCGTCGCACTGGCCTGGATCGTGGTCGCGCTGGCCGCGCCGGTGCTCGCGCCGCACGACCCGCTGGCGCAGGAGCTGCCCAGGCTCGCGCCGCCCGGCCCCGGCCACTGGCTCGGCACCGACCAGCTCGGCCGCGACATCCTCAGCCGGATCATGTACGGCGCGCGGGTGTCCATCCCGCTCACGCTGCTGCTCGTGGTGCTGTCGGTGCTGATCGGCGGCCTGCTCGGCGCCTGCGCCGGATACTTCGGCCGGTGGGTGGACGAGACGATCATGCGCCTGGCCGACCTCGTGTTCGCCTTCCCCACCGTCATCCTCGCGATGGTCGTCGCCGCCGCCCTCGGCGCGAGCCTCGGCAACGCGGTGCTCGCCGTGCTCGTCGTCGCCTGGCCGGCGTACGCGCGGGTGACCCGCGGGCTCGTGCTCGGCGTACGGGAGCGGGAGTTCGTGCTGAGCGGGCGGCTGCTGGGCTTCTCCGCCTGGCGCTCGCTGCGGGTGGACGTGCTGCCGAACGTCACCGGACCCGTCCTGGTGCTCGCCACCCTCGACATCGGCACCGCGCTGCTGCTGCTGTCGGGCCTGTCCTTCCTCGGGCTCGGCGCCAAGCCGCCGTCCCCCGAGTGGGGCGCGATGGTCGCCGCCGGGGTGGACGTCTTCGACAGCTGGTGGGTCGCGACGTTCCCCGGGCTCGCGATCCTGACGGTCGTCCTCGCGTTCAACTTCCTCGGTGACACGCTGCGCGACGCGCTCGACCCGCGTACCGCCCGGGCGATCAAGGAGCGTGCGCTGTGACGGCAGAATCAGGGACGGCCGCGTTGTCGATCGAGGGGCTGCGGCTGTCGATCGGCGGCCACGACGTCCTGCACGGCGTCGACCTGAGCCTGGAGGCGGGCCGCGTGCACGGCCTCGCCGGCGAGAGCGGCTCGGGCAAGACCATGACCGGTCTCGCCGTGCTCGGCCTGCTCCCCCACGGCTCCCGCGTGTCGGGGCGGATCGCCTTCGGCGGCCGCGACCTGCTGGGGATGCCGGCCCGTGAGCTCAACGAGGTGCGCGGCGCGAAGATCGCCATGGTCTTCCAGGACCCGGCGACCAGCCTGCACCCGATGCTGACGGTGGAGCGGCAGCTCACCGAGCACATGCGCCACCACCTGGGCGTCGGCAGGAAGGAAGCGCGCGAGCGGGCCGCCGGCCTGCTCGCCAAGGTGCGCATCCCCGGCCCGGAGGAGGCGCTGAAGCGCTATCCGCACCAGTTCTCCGGCGGCATGCGGCAGCGGATCGCCATCGCCGTCGCCCTGGCCTGCGAGCCCGAGGTGCTGATCGCCGACGAGCCGACGACCGCGCTCGACGTGACCGTGCAGGCCGGGATCCTCCGCCTGCTGCGCGGCCTGTGCGACGACCTCGGCCTCGCCGTCCTCCTCGTCACCCACGACCTCGGCGTGATGTCGGCGGTCGCCGACGAGGTGAGCGTGATGAAGGACGGCCTGGTCGTGGAGACCGGCCCGCGCGGCCAGGTGCTGCGCGAGCCGCGCCACCCCTACACCCGTTCGCTGCTCGACGCCCTGCCCGTGCCTCCTGGGGAGAACTCGCCATGACCGTGCCTCTGACTGGGCCCCTGTTGTCCGTGGAGGACCTGGTCGTGGAGCACCGCACGCCAGGCCGCCCGGTCGTGCGGGCCGTGGCCGGGGCCAGCCTGCACGTCGCCGCCGGCGAGGTCGTCGGCCTGGTCGGTGAGTCGGGGTGCGGCAAGTCCACCCTGGCCCGGGCGGTGTGCGGGCTGCACGGCGCGGCCTCGGGACGGATCCTCGTCGGCGGGCACCCGGTGTCGCCCCTCGGGCTGCGCCGCAGGGACCCGGCGCTGACCGGCGTGCAGATGGTGTTCCAGGATCCGTACTCCTCGCTGAACCCGCGCCGCCGGGTGGGCGCGCAGATCGCCGACGGGCTGCGTACGGCGGGCGACACCGCGACCGAACCCGCCGACCTGCTCGAACGGGTCGGGCTGCCGCGCGCGTTCGCCGGCCGATACCCGCACGAGTTCTCCGGGGGGCAGCGGCAGCGCGTCGCGATCGCGCGGGCGCTCGCCGCCCGGCCGTCGCTGCTGATCGGGGACGAGCCCATCTCCGCCCTGGACGCCTCGGCCCAGGCGCAGGTGGCCCGGCTGATGCGCGACCTCGCCGTGGAGTCCGGCGCGGGCCTGCTGTTCATCAGCCACGACCTGTCCGTCGTACGGCTGATCGCCGACCGGATCGCGGTCATGTACCTCGGCAAGGTCGTGGAGACCGGGCCGACCGCGGAGGTGTGGGCCGACCCGAAGCACCCGTACACGCGGGCGCTGCTCGCCGCGATCCCCTCCCCCGACGGCGCCGGGGTGCTGCCCGCCGAGCTGCCCGGGGACGTGCCCGACCCCGCCGATCCCCCGGCGGGCTGCCGGTTCCACCCCCGCTGCCCGTTCGTCATGGACGTGTGCCGGGAGCGGGAGCCGGACTTCGGACCGGCGGCCTGCTGGCTGCACGCGCCGGAGTCGTCCTCAACGTCATGATCGACCCGCTCATGCTGGAGGACGTGCGCGCCGGGATGGCCGGGGCGGGCATCGACGCCCTCGTGCTGCGGCCCTCCCCGGACTTCCGGTATCTGCGGGCGGCCCCGCTGTCGGCCGCGGGCGGCGAGGAGAGCTACCTCGTGGTGGCGCTCGACGGGCCGCCCGCCCCGGCCGACGACCCCGCGCAGGCGGCGGCCCTCGTGCCGCCGACGGCCCGCCGCGTGGCGGTGGACCCGCAGATGCACGCCGCCGAGCTGTTCGCGCTGCGCCTGGACGCGGAACTCGTGCTGGCCTCGGCCGTGCTCGCGCCGCTCCGCCTGCGCAAGCGGGCCGACGAGGTGACCGCGATGCGGCACGCCGCCGCGGCGGCCGACGCCGTGCTGCTCGCCGCGCGCGAGCTGGCGTGGTTCGGCGCCACCGAGCTGGCGATGGCCCCGCAGGCTGCGGGCGATGCTCGCCGAGACGGGCTGCGAAGGGGCGCCCTCCGTGCTCGTCGCCGCGGGCGAGCATTCCGCCGACGCGCGCCACCGGCCGTGCGAGCGGGTGATCAACCCCGGCGACGCGCTGCTCGTCTCGGTCGGCGGACGCTGGAACGGCTACTGCGCCGAGGTCGCCCGGGTCTTCGCGGTGGCCGAGCCGCCGGAGGACTTCGACGCCATGTATTCGGTCGTCCTCGCCGCCCAGCGGGCCGCCGTCGACCGCGTACGGCCCGGGGTGGCCTGCGCAGAGGCCGCGACGATCGCCGGCGAGGTCATCGACGGCAGCGGTTACGGCGACTACGCCGCCGTCCGGGCCGGCCGGGGCATCGGACTGAGCCCGGCGGAGGGGCCCTGGCTGGCGGCCGGGGAGAGGTTCGAGGCCGGGATGACCGTGTGCCTGGAGCCCGCCATCTACCTGCCCGACCTCTTCGGCGCCCGGGTGGCCGACGTGGTCGTGTGCGGTGTGGAGGGGCCGGAGCTGCTCAGCACCGGCTCCCGGGCGCTGCACGTCCTCGACCGGTAGACCGGCCGAGCCGTCAAACCGGAGGCTGCAGACGCTGGTCATCAACGGCACACGTTCGCGCTGGTCCCGCACCCACGCGAGGTGGTCCGGGTCCTTGAGCTGGGGACGGGTCCCGGCCCCGCCCGGGTGCACGAGCACGTCGAGGCGGCCGTGTCATGCCCGCCATCCTCACGCAGGGGCGTTCGGAGACGAAAGCACCGGCAAAAGTAGGCAAATAGTCGCTATCAGCACCAGCAACCACAGGAGGCCCGATAGAGGATAGAAAGGTCATTTTCCCGAAGCTCTCGCGGGTCGGGCACAGATCCGCGTCGGGAGACACGTCATCGGGGGAGGATCCATGACCACGACCGAGGCGACGCCGGGCACGACCACGGCAGGCACGGCCACGACCGGCACGACGACCGCCCGGGGCCGGACGACACGTGCCCGGACGACGACCAAGCCGCCCACGCCAACACCCACGCCCACTCCGGCTCCGCCCACCGGCCCGGGCATGGAGATGAAGGAGGAGCACCGGCCCCAGCTGGACCTGAACCTGCCGTTCCTGAGAGTCCAGCTGCGGGCGCCCGAAATGCACCTGCCGCACGTCGGCATGCCGCACATCAGCGGCCAGGACGTCGGGCACGCCGTGGACGTCGCCCGCACGTTCCTTCCGCCGCCCGAGCGGATCATGTACTACGGCGGTCTCGGCGCGCTGGCCGCGCTCGGCATCCTGGAGTGGCCGGTGGCGGCGGCGATCGGCGCGGGAACGATGATCGCGCAGCGCGCCAGGGGCCGCGAGCAGCGCTGGTCCCCGTTCGGCGGCCCGCAGAGGGAGACCCGCGGGCCGGCCACGCCCACGCCGGGGACGACCCCCGCGGGAGCCGGAGCCATGCAGGAGCCGGCGGCGCCGGCGGCAGGGCGGGCGGCCGGGAGGAGAAGCACCACGGCCAAGGGCGAGGCGAAGACCCCCGCCACCACCGCCCGGCGCACCAGGGCCGGCGCCAAGTAACGCGGGGCGCCTCGCGCGGGTCCGCGAACCGCGGCACCGCGCGATCGGCGCACGCCACAGGCAGACCGGCGCATGGAACGCGACCCTGGCCGGGTGCATCAGCACCGCCGGGTTCGTGATCTCCGCACGTGGACCGCGGTCATGCCGACGAAGCGGAGGCGCCGGCATCCGGCAGCGGGAGGCGTCGCAGCTGGGGTTTGCGGATCTTTCCCGAGCCCGTCTTCGGCAGGTCGTCCACGACGTCGAAGAAGAACGGGATCTTGTACTTGGCCAGGCGGGGACGGAGGAAGTCGCGCAGCTCGTCGGCGGTGACCCGGGTGCCGGGGCGGAGGACCACGAACGCGCGGCCCACCTCGCCCCACTTGGCGTCGGGTACGCCGAGCACCGCGACCTCGGCGATGGCCGGATGCTCGAAGAGCGCTGCCTCGACCTCGGCCGGGTAGACGTTCTCCCCGCCCGAGATGTACATGTCCTTGACTCGGTCGACGACGTACAGATAGCCCTCCTCGTCCAGAACGGCGAGGTCGCCGGAGCGGAACCAGCCGCCGTCAGAGAACGCGGCGGCGGTCGCCTCCGGGTTGCGCCAGTAGCCGGGGGTCACGTTCGGCCCCTGGATGAGCACCTCACCCGGCTGTCCCACCGCCGCGTCCGTGCCGTCGGGCCGCACGACCCGCACGTTGGCGAAGAACACCGGCACTCCTGCCGAGCCCACCTTGCGCACGCTCTGACCGGCCTCGAGAAAGGTGGCGCCCGGAGCGGTCTCGGTGAGCCCGTATCCCTGGCAGAACACCAGGCCCCGTTCCTGGTAGGTGCGGATCAGCGCGGCGGGGATCGCCGCGCCTCCGGCCATGAGGTTGCGCAGCGACGACAGGTCCGCGCCGGCCCACCTGGGCGACCGGGCGAACGCGGCGAACATCGTGGTGACCCCGAACATCCAGGTGACGCCGTACTTCTCCATGAGGTCGTAGCACTCGTCCACGTCCCACGACGACATGATCACGGAGGAGCCGCCCTTGAGGAAGGTCGGCAGCAAGGTCTGGTCCAGGGCGGCGACGTGGAAGAGCGGCGCGCTGATCAGCGTCACCTCGTCGCTGGTGACGTCGACGCCGAGCAGGAGGTTGAAGCAGTTCCACACGAGGTTGCCGTGGGTGAGCATCGCGCCCTTGGGACGCCCGGTCGTACCCGAGGTGTAGAGGATGAGCGCCGTGTCGTCCAGCCGCACAGGCGTGTCGATCGGGGTGGGATCGCCCTCCGCGAGCCAGGTCTCGTAATGCCGCTCCCCCGGCCCCGGAGCACCGAGGGCGACGATCTGCCGGAGGGGAGCCGCGAGGCCCGGCAGGGCTCGGATCACCTCGGCGCACTCGGGCGCGTATATCAGGACCTCGGCGCCCGAGTGGTCCAGCATGTAGGCGATCTCGGGTGCGGCCAGACGGAAGTTCAGCGGCACGAAGATCGCCCCGAGCAGGTGCGAGGCGAACATCGTCTCGACGAAGGCGAGATGGTTGCGACCGAGGTAGGCGACCCGATCACCGGCCCGCACCCCCGCTGCGCGCAACCGCGACGCCAGCCGTGTCGTCCGATCATGAACCTCGGCGTAGGTGACGGGCCGGTCCGCGAAGATGAACGCGGTCCGGTCCGGTGTCATCTGGGCCCGGCGGGCGGGCCACCCTCCCAGTCCGGCGTTGCGCAACGGTGTTCGACCTCCTGTGGGCTGGGGGATCAGGGAAGGCACCACAACCGAGCAGGTACGGCAGGATGCCGATCCGGGAGTCGGCGGAGACGGCGCCGGATCACAGGTCAGGCGTAGTGCCGGTAGATCGCCCGGGCGACGCAGGCGGGCTTGGCGGACCCGTCGATCTCGACGGTGAAGTCGAGATGCATCTGCACACCGTCGCCGGGAACGTCCTCCACCGCGGCGACAACGGCGGCGAGGCGGATCTTGCCGCCCACCTTCACCGGACTGGGAAAGCGGACCTTGTCCAGGCCGTAGTTGATGCTCATCCTCACGCCCTGGATGTCGAGCAGTTCGGTGAACAGCGGGATGACCAGGGACAGAGTGAGGTAACCGTGGGCGATCGTGCCGCCGAACGGGCCGCCGGCGGCCCTGTCGGGGTCGACATGGATCCACTGATGGTCGTCGGTCGCGTCGGCGAAGGTGTTCACCCGCTCCTGGGTGATCTCCAGCCAGTCGCTGTGGCCGAGATCCACGCCGGCGAGCGCCCTGATCTCGTCGAGCCCGCGGGCCGTGGTGGTCATGCGCCTGTCGTCCTCTCCTGCGTGCCGAGCCCGAGCAGGCGTACGGCGTTGTCCTTCAAGATCTTCGGACGGACCTCGGGCTTGATCTCGAGTTTGTCGAAGTCGGCCAGCCAGCGGTCCGGGGTGATCACCGGGTAGTCGGATCCGAAGAGCACCTTGTCCTTGAGCAGCGTGTTGGCGTACCGCACGAGCTGCGGGGGGAAGTACTTCGGCGACCATCCGGACAGGTCGATGTAGACATACGGCTTGTGCGTGGCCACCGCCAGCGCCTCGTCCTGCCAGGGAAACGACGGATGCGCCAGGATGATCCGCAACTCGGGAAAATCCACGGCCACGTCGTCCACCAGCATCGGATTGCCATATTTGAGCCGGATGCCGCCCCCACCCGGAACGCCCGCGCCGATGCCGGTCTGACCGGTGTGGAACAGCGCGACCGCGCCGAGCTCCTCGATCGCCTCGTACAGCGGGTACGCCACGGGATCGTTGGGGGCGAAGCCCTGGATGCTCGGGTGGAACTTGAACCCGCGCACGCCGTACTCCTCCACCAGCCTGCGCGCCTCCCGCACACCCGCCCGGCCCTTCCACGGGTCGACACTCGCGAACGGGATCAACACGTCGGCGTGCTCGGCACAGCTCTCGGCGACCTCCTCGTTCGAGATGCGCGGGTGCCCGGTGGCGTGCTCGGCATCCACCGTGAACACCACCGCCGCCATCTTCCGCTCACGGTAATAGGCGGCCATCTCGGCAATGGTCGGCTGCCGGTGCCCGTGCGCCTTGAAATACTCCTCCGACGCCCCGAACAGCTGCGGGCTCAGCGACCCGTGCCCATCCTTGGAGATCTCCGCATGGGTGTGCACATCGATCGCAACCAGATCGGCGACGTCCACGACCGTCATGTCAGGCCCCCTGAGCGTCCGAGGCGGGAACCTTCGGCGCCGGGATGCCGTAGCTCTCCGGCTCCGCCCCCACCCCCGTATCCCAGGAGGCGGCGATGGTCTCGGCCGTCCACCCTCCGTCGGCGAACGCCACCGCCTTCTCGCTCGGGTGCGACCACAGCGCGAGGCGGTCTCCGCCGATCCCGATCGCCTGACCCGTCACACCCGCCGAGGCATCCGAAGCCAGGAACACGATCAGCCCCGCCACGTCCTCGACCGTGCCCAGCCCCTCATCCCTGCGCAGCCAGCCGGGCAACGGCCGCCCGGTCCGCTCGGACTCCTCGATCACCGGCGCGAACGCGGGAATCGTCTTGGTCATCTCCGTGGCCGCCACCGGAACCACCGCGTTCACCGTGATGCCCGCCCTGGCCAGCTCCATCGCCCAGGTGCGGGCCATGGCCACGATGCCGGCCTTGGCCGCCGCGTAGTTCGTCTGACCGAAGTTGCCCCGCTGACCCGCCGGCGAGGAGATCAAAATCAACCGGCCCCCGCTGCCCTGCTCACGCATCCGCACCGCCGCCGCCCGCGCGCAGGTGAACGTCCCCCGCAGGTGGACATCGACCACCGCGTCGAAGTCCTCGTCCGACATCTTCCACAACACCCGATCACGCAACACACCCGCGTTGGTGACCATCACATCCAGCCGCCCGAACTCCTTCACGGCCGTATCCACCAGCCGCTCGGCCACCTCCGCCGAACCGACCGCGGCCACCACACTCCGCGCCCGGCCACCGTTGCCGCTGATGGCCTCGACGACCCCCCGCGGCCGCCTCGCCGTCCACATCGTTGACGACCACCGCCGCCCCGGCCGCCGCCAGCGCCTCGGCATACGCCCGGCCGAGCCCGCGGCCCGCACCGGTGACAACGGCCACCTTGCCGGAAAGATCCATGAGATTCCCCCTGAGTTGTACGGGTGGATGATGCAAAAATATGTCACTTATATGACGATCGTCAAAGTTTTGCCGAACGTCTGCGCCCGATGAGGCGTAACCGCTGGTGACGGCGACGGGCAGGCGTCACCGGCAGGCCGGACCCGGCCCGGACGAGCCCGGGAGACACTCCGGGTCAGGCCAGGACGACGCTCTCCAGCCACCGGCCGACGCGCTTGACCATCTCGTCGTCGAAGGTGCGAGTGTCGACGTTGTCGGCGTGAATCTCGATCACCGGGAAGCCGGCCGCCTCCAGCGCCCTGGCAGTGAAGTAGCTGCCCCGGGGGTCGTCGGAGACGAGGTGGACCACGCCGTCGATGCCGTGCAAGCGGGCCTCCTTCACGTACCACTCGCTCGACCACGGCGGGGTGTAGAGCTGGTCGGTGAAGGCGGCGAAGCGTGCCGCCAGGGCCCTCATGGGGTCGTCGCCGTAGCGGATGTACCCGTCGGCGGCGACGGCGAGGTACATCGACCAGACGAAGACCGCCCCGTATTCCTCCTGGAAGCGCTGGTAGAAGCCCATGTCGTACCAGAGACCGCGGCCGATCCACATCAGCCGGGCCCGCTCGCCGGGGCACGCGGCATGGCCTGCGTCGACCCGATCGCGCACCTCCTCGTAGAAGCGCTTGGCGATGTCGCGGGCCCACTCGGTGCCGCGATGCCACTGAGGGAGCATGACGCTGGGGATGCTGTCGACGACGCCGAGCGGAGCGGGCCGGGTGCGGGCGATGAGGTCGCGGGTCTTCCTGTTCCACTCCTCCTGCTCGTTGACCAGGGCCATCACCTCACGGAAGCGGGACTCGCCGAATCGTCTTCCGGTGGTCGTCTCCAGGAACCTGACGAGGTTCTCCAGCTCCGCGGTGAGCAGGTCCAGTCTGGCCGGGCCGACGGCCTCTTCCCACCGATGCGGCATGAGCTCCCACCAGTTGACGGGGACCTCGTTCTCGGCGGCGCTCTCCAACGGGTAGAAGGTGACCCCGGGCTCGTGACCCCAGATGTCGAAGATCTTGCGGGTGACGTCGCCGGAGGCGTCGCCCACGACGATGTCCGGTCTGGGCAGGCCCCCCCAGGGGGCGGCCTCCGGTTCAGGATCGAACGCGGAGCCGAGGGTGACCGAGTTGTACTGCTCGGAGTAGTCGGGGTAGCCGCGCTGCCGCACCAGCTCCAGGTAGTGCCCCGAGCGCTGCTTGGCGGCCACCAGGGACGCCCACCACTGGCTGACCGCGTACGGGATGTCCATAGTGCGGAAGATCTCGTGCGGGACGTCCGCGTTCAGCAGGGCGAACGGCTCGCCGGCGGCGACCCGCCGGCGCAGGTCGGCGAACCATTCGCGCTGGTGTCTGCCCGCCTCGGCCGCCGTGGCGAGGGATTTCACACTGCGCATGGGTGTTCCTTCCGCAGGGCGGTCAGGTCGGCACGCCCGTATTCCTGGCGCTCCAGCAGCACGGCGGGGATGTCCAGCGCCGCACGCTGCGCGGGGAAGTCCCAGGCCGGGGCCTCGTCGCCGATCCTGGAATAGGCGACGAAGAGCTCGGCGCGGCAGTGCCGTACGGCTGTCGCCGCGTGCGCGGCGCGCTCGCTCGCCGTGGCGCGGTGGGCCGTCGGACCGCTGTAGTGGTAGTGCTCGGCCAGCGCGTCGAGCCCGCCGGCGCCGATCGGCTCCTGCAATAAGAGGTCGCCGAAGGAGTGGTCCTCACCGACGATCACGTAGCCCTCGGACTCGACGGCCTCGTACACGTGCGGCGTGTCGTGGTCGCTGCCGCTCAGGAAGACGCGCCGCCCGGCGTGTTCCTCGAGCCGTCCCGCCTCGGCAAGCAGCCGTTCGAGCAGCGCGATGTGCTCGTCCACGGGCAGGGCCGCGTTGGCCACCGCGAGGAACTGCCGCCCCGTCAGGCGGGCGGGCACGGCCCTGCGCAGCTCGGCGACGGCCGCGAGCAGACGGCGCCGCTCGTCGTGCGCCGCCACCGCCCCGGCGACGTCGAGGGGCCGGCCGGTCCAGGCCTCCAGCCTGGCCGCGAACTCGCCGATCCTGCGGCGGTTGTAGCGGGCGGTCGTGCGGTGCGGCAGGTGCAGGATGTCCACGAGGTACACCTCGGGCAGTCCCGTTCCGGGTTCCACGCGGCGCAGCTCGCGCAACGCGTAGAACAGCCGCAGGGAGGCCTCGCAGTCATGCGAGACCACGACGCGATCCAGGTCGCCGAACGACCCGGCGAGCAGCCGGGCGAGCACCGAGCGGGCCATCGGGTCCACCCCGCCGCCCAGGTAGCGGTCTCCGAGCGCGAAGCCGGACTCCGGGTCGCCGGTGAGACGGAACGCGCGCACCCCCGCGGCGGTCAGCAGTTCGACCGGCACGTCCGCCCCGACGTAGCCGACGACCGGAGTCCGGTCGTCGGCCCGGCCGTCGATCCGGCTGTCGCTCCGGTCCTTCGAGGCGGCCGGAGGTGCGCCGCGCCGGGCGTACGCCTCCTCTAGCTTGGCCAGCGCTGTGGGCATGTCAGATCACCCCCTCCTCGGCCAGTGCCTTGAGCTCGTCGTCGGAGTAGCCGAGCAGTCCGCCGTAGACCTCGGCGTTGTGCTCGCCGAGGCCGGGCGCCGGCCGGTCGAGCCCTGCCTCCGAGGCGGAGAAGCGGATCGGCACGCCGGTCCCGTACAGGTCACCGCGGCGACCCTGGCCCGGACGGTGGCGCGGATGCTCCAGGGGCACGACCTCCTCGCGCTCCAGCACGAGCGGGTCGCGTACGGCGTCGCCGGGCTCACGCACCTCGGCGGCGGGCACGCCGTGCCGGGTGAGCAGGTCGAGGATCACGGCGAGCGGGCGGTCCCCCGCCCACGAGGCCACCAGCTCGTGCAGCTCGCCGGCGTTGGCCACGCGCGCGTCCCGGGTGGCGAACCGCGGGTCCACGGCGAGGTCGTCGCGTCCCATCGCCGCGAACAGGCCGCGGGCGAAGGCGTCGGTGGGGCCGCACAGCGCGAACCAGCCGTCCGCGGCGGGGAACGTGCCGAACGGCGCCAGTCTGGGCACGGTCGTCCCCGTGCGCATGGGCAGGCCCAGCTTCTCGTAGGCGTCGAACGGCTCGCACGCGACCAGCGAGGTCAGCGCGCCCAGCATGGACACGTCCACGTGCTGGCCCTGGCCGTCGCGTCCGCCCGCAGGACCGCGGCGAGCGTGCCGATCACCGCGTAGAGCGGCGCGACCAGGTCGCCCACCGGCAGCCCGAAGCGGACAGGCGGCTCGCCGGGCGCGCCCGCGGTCATCATCACGCCGCTGAGCGCCTGGATGATGGTGTCCATCGCCTTGCCCGAGCCGGGACCGCCCTGCGCGCCGAAACCGCTGATCGACGTGCACACGATGCGCGGGTTGACCGCGCTCGCCCAGTCGTGGCCGATGCCGAGCCGCGTCATGACGCCGGCGCTGTAATTGTCGATCATGATGTCCGCCACCCGGACCAGGCCGGCCAGGATGTCGCGGGCCTTGGGGTGCTTGAGATTGAGCGTGACGCTCTGCTTGTTGCGGCCCCGCAGGAGCATCGACACGGACATGTCGTCGTCCCCGCGGCGGGCCAGCGTCAGCCCGTCGGCACCGATATAGGGGGCGTTGTTGCGGGAGCTGTCGCCGCCGGTCAGCGGATTCTCCACCTTGATCACCCGGGCGCCGAGCCCGGCCAGCAGCAGGGTCGCGTACGGTCCGGACAGTGCGGTGGTCAGATCGATCACCGTGCGGCCGGCGAGCGGACGGTCAGCCACGCAGCACCACCTCGTCTCCCTCCCAGTGGAACTCCGTCTTCAGGCCCGCCTGACGCGTGATGCGCTCGATGTACGACACGACCCGCCGCCCCTCCTCGTCGTCGCCGAGCGGCACAGGACGGCCCGCGTCGTCGATCCAGCAGGGCACGATTCCGGCCGAGACCAGGCCGGCCGAGCCCAGGCCGTCCCGGTCGAACCGGCAGACCGCTATCGCGGTGTTCCGGCTCTCGGGATGGAAGGGGTAGTACGGCATGTCCGGGTCGGGGGCGAAGCCGTACAGCTCGACCCTGCGGCGGGCCCATTCGGCCCGTTCGCCCGCGTCGCCCGAGGTGGGCGTCAACGCGTGGGTGACGGTCACGAAGTTGCCCAGCCCGTGATAGATCGGCCTGCCGCGGTACATCTCGACGCCTCGCATGATGTGGGCGTGGTGGGCGAACACGGCGTGGGCGCCGGCGTCGACGGCGGCATGGGCGACGGGCCGCTCGTACATCGCCAGGACGGCGGGGGTGTGCCCGACGCCCTTGTGCAGCGACACCAGCACGACGTCGGCCTCGGCGGCCAGGGCCGCCACGTCCTCGGCCATCCGCTCCAGAGAGGCGGGGTCGGCGAAGGTGTAGACGGCGGGCGGCCCGCCGGGGCTGGCGTGGTCGAGTTCGTAATGGGTCAGCACCTTGATGTACGCACAGCCCGGCTTGCGGCTGGTCGCCCAGGACTCGCGCGGACCGACGCAGTTGTAGCTGAGCACGCCGATCCGCAGCCCGTCGCGCTCCACCACGGCGGGACGGCGGGCCTCGTCGAGGGTCATGCCGGCGCCCGCGGTGGCCAGCCCGGCCCCGGTCGCGTGCTCGATCGTGTCGGCCACCCCCTGGTCGCCGACGTCGTAGACGTGGTTGCCCGCGAGCGTCACCACATGGAAGCCCGCATCGGCGACCGCGGAGAGCGCGGCGGGATCGGCGGGCGGGGCGGGAACGTCGGTGCTGACCTGGGCGGTGGACGTGCTGTGGGGCACCTCGATGTGGCCGATCACCACATCGCCCCGGCCCAGCGTCCCCCGGGCCGGGGCGAAGAAGGACGCGGGGTCGGGCTCGTCGACGACGAGGTCGCCGACGGCCATTACCGTGAAGCTCAAGAGGTGGACTCCTCCTCCAGCACGCGTTCGTCGGGGGTTCGCGCCGCGCGCCCGGAGTAGCGCGACAGGAAGGCGCGCAGGCGGGGCGAGGCGGGGTTGTCGAAGATCTTTTCGGGAGCGCCGGTCTCGACCACCCGGCCGTTCTCCATGAAGACGCACCGATCGGCCACCTCGCGGGCGAAGCTCATCTCGTGCGTCACGATGATCATGGTCATGCCGCCGCGGGCCAGGTCGAGCACGACGCTCAGCACCTCGTCCACCAACTCGGGGTCCAGAGCACTGGTGGGCTCGTCGAACAGCATGATCCGTGGGTTGGTGGCCAGGGCCCGGGCGATGGCGACGCGCTGCTGCTGTCCGCCGGAGAGCATCCGGGGATGGGCGTCCGCCTTGCCGGCGAGCCCCACACGCTCCAGCAGCCGCAGCGCCTCCTCGCGCGCCTCCTCCGGCCTCCGGCCGTGCACCAGCACCTGCGCCTCGATGACGTTGCGCAGCACGCTCCAGTGCGGGAACAGGTTGAACTGCTGGAAGACCATGCCCATGCGGCCGCGCTGGGCGGCCACGCGCCGGTCCGGCAGGGGGCGCAGGTGCCCCCTGTGGAACTCGTAGCCGAGCAGTTCCCCGTCGAGGTGCATGGCGCCGCCGTCGATGCTCTCCAACTGATGGACGCAGCGGACCAGGGTGGACTTGCCCGAACCGGACGGGCCGATCACGGTGACGACCTCGCCCTCGTGCACGTCCAGGCTCACCCCGTCGAGCGCCACATGGTCGCCGAACCGCTTGCGCACGTCGCGGACGCGCAGGACCGGCGTGTCGCTCACCGCTGCCCCTTTCCGAAGTGCCGCTCCAGGCGCCGCTGGCCGAGGGACAGGCTGATGACCACCACCAGATACCAGGCGCAGGCCACGATCAGCAGCGGCACGATCTCGTAGGTCCTGTTGTAGATCACCTGCACCGAGTACAGCAGGTCGGCCATCGCGATCACGCTGACCAGGGAGGTGCCCTTGAGCAGGCTGATGAACTCGCTGCCGGCGGGCGGGACGATCACCCGCATCGCCTGCGGGAGCACGACCTTGACGAAGCTCTGCCTCGCCGTGAACCCCATCGCGCGGGCCGCGTCACGCTGGCCGCCGTCCACGGCCAGGATGCCGGCCCTGACGATCTCGGCCATGTACGCGGCCTCGTGCAGGGTGAGCCCGATGACGGCCGCGGTCAGCGAGCTGATCACGGAGTTGGTCGGCCACGAGACGAACGTCGGGCCGAACGGCACGCCCAGCGGGATCCGCGGCAGGAGGTAACCGAGGTTGAACCAGAAGATCAGCTGGACCAGGGGCGGGATGCTGCGGAAGACCGTGACGTAGACGCCGCAGGCCCAGGCCACCGGCCGGAAGCCGCTCAGCCTGCCCGCCGCGAGAAGCACCCCGAGCACGCTGCCCAGCAGCATCACGATGACGGTGAGCAGCAGCGTCATGCCCAGGCCGCGCAGGACGTTCGGGTCGAACAGGTACGTGCCGACCACCGGCCACTCGAACCGCGGGTTGGTGACGAGGAACCAGGCGAACTGCGCGACGAGCACGAGCAGCGCGACTCCGGCCACCCAGCGCAGGGGGCGGATGCGCGGACGGGCGGCGGCGACGTCCACGGCCTGTGGCGCCACGACCTGTGGTGCCACGCTCATTGCGTCGCCGCGGTGTTCATCTTGGGCTCCTGGACCGCCACCTTCTGGAGCCCGTACTTGTCCATGATCTTCTTGTACTCGCCGTTCTTGAAGATCTCCTTGAACGCGTCGAGCATGACTGGGCCGAGCCCGCTGGACTTGGGCACGAGCATCGCCAGCTGGTCGACGCCGGCGCCCTGCTCCTCGGTCTGCGTGACGTACGTGAAGGCGTCCTTCTCCTTGGAGAGCACGTCGAGCGCGGCGCTCTCGGTCATGCCTGCCGCGTCGGCCCGGCCGGACTTGGCGGCGAGGATGGTGCCGTTGGTGTCGGCGAAGCCGATGAAGTCGAGCCCCGGCTTCCCCTGCTTGGCGCACCATTCGGTCAGGCGCTTGGCCTGGTCCTCCACGATGCTGCCGGCGGTGCCGGCGACGCGCTTGCCGCACAGGTCACCCGAGCTGCTGATGGCCGAGGACCCGCCCTTGGGGATCAGGTAGGAGGTCCGGGTGACCATCCACACGAGCGCGTCGAACTGCTTCTCACGATCGGCGCTGTCCTTGACCGGACCGTTGAAGGCGTCGTACCTGGAGGCGAGCATGCCGGACAGCGCCGCTGGCAGGCCGCTGACGATCGAGATCTCGGTGCGGACCCCCAGCACCTTGCCGAGGGCGTCCTGCAACTCCTTGTCGATGCCCGTGACGGTCTTGCCGTCGTTGGCGACGATCCGATAGGGCGGGTGGGAATCCCCGGCAAATCGGATGACGCCCGCTTCCTTGATGCTGTCGGGCAGGGCGTCGTACAGAGCCGTCGCACCGGCCGGCCGCTGCGTCTCGCCGTCGCCTCCGCCGCAGGCTGCGACGCCGGCGAGGGCCAAAGCCGCCGCACCCGCGAGGATGGTCCTGGGGATTCTCATGGTGATCCTTCCGCGACCAGCTAATGCTGCAGTTATCTTTGCGGTCGTGGGGATAAGTGTCACACCTAGAGACGCACACCTGTCAAGGGGTGGCTGTGCAGAGGCGGAGACGAGCGGGGCGAGCCGAAACACCGCCCCGCCGTCGAGAGCGATCAGGCGAGCGCGAGGATGGAACTGGTCCGGTGGTGGGCGACCAGCTCGGCCAGCCCGGGCTCGAACTCCGCGACGATCTGCTTGACGCGGAACTCGGCGAGCGGCCCGAGGGTGTCGTAGACCTCCACGAAGAGGTCTCTGGCCGCGGCGCGCGGCCAATCGGCCGGCAACAGCTCCTTCGGCAGGTCGGGGTCGTGGTTGGGGAACGTCCGCCAGGTGTCCATGATCCCCGTACGCGCGACCAGCGCCTCGGACGCGCCGACCACGCCCCTGCGGACGCGTTCCAGAAGAGGCGAGTACTGGGCCACGAAGCCCTCATAGGTGCGCCGGAGCTGATCGAAGTCCCACGCTTCCTGCGGGGCGCGCATGCCCGCGAGGTCCAGGGCCTCGGCGCGGAAGATCGTCGACATGGGGATCTCCAGCTCGGTGAGCACGGCCGCCGCGCTGTCGGCGTTCGCGGTCGGCGAGACCCACAGCCCGTCGTAGAGCGGGGCGAAGCCGAGCCAGCGCAGCCTGGCGCGCAGCGCGTGGCGCAGGTCGCGCTGTTCCTCGGAGATGGAGAACGCCGCCATCACCCATCGTCCGTCCCACGCGCCCTGTTCCAGGCCGAAGGACATGATCCGCTGCCGCCCCTCCAGCATCACCGCGGCGGCCCGATCCGTCAGGCGATAGTACGTGCGCCGCCCGATCTTGGACGACTCCAGCAGATCCCGCTTCGTCAGGCGACTGAGCGCGGCCCGGGCCGCCACGGCGGAGACACCGAACTCCTCGGTCAGCCGCACCAGAGCCGCCGACGGCAGCTGCTCGGGCCGGCTGATCCAGTAGTCCCCCAGAAGCGTCGTGATCAGGTGCTGCGGGGGTGCGCCCACCTGGAAGCGCGGAAAATCGACGTCCTCCGCCTCAGACCTCTCTCGATCATTCACATCAGGAGTATATTGACAACGCTTGAGCGTGCGCTCGTTATCAGAACGTCATGCTTTTGCGCGACCTCGCGTCAACGTGCCGTGGCCACCGCATCAGCCGTCCAGGTCGCCGCGGGCGATGAGGTCCAGCCGGTCGCGGTCGGTCGTCTCGTCGAAGCTCGTGTGACGGCGAGTCGCGGGCGGCTCCAGGGCGGACACCTGCGCGAAGGTGTGATGGGCGGCCAGCCCGGCCAGCTCCGGGTCGAACTCGGCGAGGATCTCACGGAAGCGCCGCTCCGCCGGCTCCCCGAGCGAGTCGTAGATCTGCACGCACAGCCGCCTGGCCTCGTCGCGCGGCCAGCCGGCGGGCAGCAGCTCGGCGGGAAGGTCGGGGTCGAGCGTGGGGAACACCCGCCAGTCGGTCATGATCGCGGTCCGCAGCCGCAGCGCTTCCGCGGGGCGCGGGGCGGACTGCGCCAGCCGCTCTGCCACCGGCCGGTGGGCATCGATGAAGCGCAGGTAGCGCTCGCGCAGCACGGCCGTGTCGAAAGCGTGGTCCAGCACCGGGTCCAGGTCGTCGTCTGCGACCTTGCGGGCCCGGAACACGACCGCCCCGCGCACGCCCAGCCTTCGCACGAGTTCGACGACGTCGTCCGTCTTGTCGTGCGGGGACACCCACACCGCGTCGAAGACCATGCCGAAGTGCAGCAGGCGCAGCCCGTCGCGCAGCGCGCGTCGGGTGTCCCGCTGGTCCTCGGGCACCGAGAACGTGACAACCGTCCACTGCCCGTCCCAGCGCGGTGTGGTGGCGCCGAACGTCAGCAGCCGGCGCATGTGCGCCACGATCACGTCGGACGCCCGGGGCGGCAGTCCGTACGCGGTGGTGCGGCCGTCGCGGGAGCTGACCAGCAGCCCTCGTGCGGCGACCCTCCGCAGGGCGGCGCGGGCGCTGGTCGCGGTGATGCCGAACTCCTCCAGCAGCCGGACCAGCGCCGCCGACGGGATGTGCTCCTGCCGCCAGAACCAGTAATCGCCCAGCAGCGTGGTCAGCAGCCGCTGCGGTTCGGCCCCTTGCCGCGCCCTGGGCAGGGAGCCGGGTTCCGGCGACGCGGTCACCCGGCGTCCCTCCATGGTCAGACTCCTCAGCCGGTGTAGGTGCCCCAGCCGGCCACCTCCCGAACACGGGCGCGTTTACCGGGCTCGAGCTGCCCGAATCCTACGTCACCCGGCTCCGCGTCCGGACTCCTCCCGGCGATCCCGGTCGCGGTCCGGCGGTGCCGGGACGACGATCGCGCGGGAGGTCTCCTCATTCTTCACCTCCGGGGACGTGGGGGCGCAGGAAGCGGTCGGGGGTGTAGTGGACGAACTGCGCGGCGCCCAGGTCCGGGTCCTCGGCGGCCAGGCGTGCGGCCAGCTTGCCGAGCTGATGAGCGTCCACGTCCGTCCAGCGGCCGGTGGTGACCCGGTTCCGCAGCGTCTGCACCGCGGCGACGAACTCGGCTCCGGTATAGCGGCAGTGGCCGGGCCGGTCGACGAACGCCTGGCGCAGCATCGCCTGGTTCCCGGCGCGCCGCACCACGTCGGAGTAGGCGCGGGCCTGGGTGACGGTGGGGTAGTTGTCGCCGCGCTCGTGCATCGTGAGGACCGGGACGCCGAGCGCGCCGCGCGGGGTGAAGTAGTCCTCCATGTAGGTGACGGCGCCAGGGTCGGCGGAGACGCGCGGCGCCGCCGCCAGGGCCGCGAGGTCGGCGTCGAGGTCCAGTCCCGCGCTGCCGTAGAGGGCGCGCACCTGCGTCATGCGCCCGGACTCCCGCAGTTCCCGGCGGTAGTCCACGCCGGTGTTCCAGGAGAAGTTCCCGCCTGCCCGCTGTTCGAGTGGGTAGCGGGGAGAGAAGACCGTCGCCATGAAGGCCGCGTACTCCTGGGCCTCCTGCGCCGCCCAGTCGCGCGCCGCGGGTTCGGCGGTGCCGGTCACCGACCAGGTCGAGACCTGGGCGAAGGACGCGGCCAGGGCGATGCGGGCCCGGCCGGCCGGAGTCTGCTGGGCGGCGTCCAGGACGGCGCGGGCGGCCGCGACGCTCCGCGTCTCCTCGTCGGCCGAGGCCGGCCGGACGAGTTTCACCGCGTCGTCGCCGGGGGCGAGCAGCGTCTTGAACGCGAATGCCGCGTCGAGCGACTGGTTGAGCATCGCCACCGGCCCGGCCACCGAGGCGCAGTACGGCAGCGCGCCGTCGATCAGGTCGGGGCGACGTTCGGCCAGGCCGGCCGCGATGGCGCCACCCATCGAGCCGCCCCAGGCCAGGGTGGTCGTGGGCTTCCCGGCGACCTCGGCGAACACGGCGAGCGTGTCGGCGGAGTCCCGCAGGGTCTCCTCGACGGCCCAGCCGCTCCCGTAGGGCCGGGTGCCGGTCAGGGCGTACCCGTGGGCCAGCAGCCAGCTCTGCGCGGCGGCGTTGCCGCCGAGGTCGGCCGGCAGGTGCTGCGGGCCGGCGCCCTGGCCATAGCCCGGGCTGAACGTCAGCACGGTGCCGTTCCAGTTCCGCGGGACCTCGATCGCGTAGGTGGCGCCGCTCGGGTGGACGCCCGTGACGCTGATGGGACCAGCCTGGCCGGACGCCGCCGAGGCGTGCGGCAGGCCGACGGCCGGCGGGAGGGCGAGTGCGAGAGCCGTGGCCGTGAGCGCAGTCACGGCACGGGTCGCCCGATTGATCACTGAACGGGGATTGATGTCCGCCTCCATGAGTGGGAAGCTGCTGCGACACCGAGATGCGCAACAGTTCGTTGTACGGTCGTCTAAATTCCGCCGCTAATCATGTTCGGCAGAAATCTTACGGTCGTCACAGAAATGTTGACAATGCTCTCGGGCCTGCTTACTTTGGCCCGACCACCTGCATGTGAGGAGCCTCGATGTTCCGAAAGTCAGCTCCGGGCGTCGTCGCGGCGGGTGCCGCGATCGCACTCCTGTCCGCCTGTGGTGCCGGTCCCGGTAGCACCCGGAGCGCATCCGCCGACGGTGGCCGGCCCGACGAGCTGGTCTTCGCCGCGATCCCGTCGGAGCAGAGCGACAACCTCGAGGCGTCGTTCGCCCCGATCGTCTCCGCACTGCAGAAGGACCTCGGCGTCCCGGTGCGGTTCCAGGCCGTCACCAGCAACGCCGCCGTCGTGGAGGCGCAGGTCGCCAAGCGGGTGGACGTCGCCGTCTACGGGGCCTTCAGCTACTACCTGGCCCGTAGCCGGGCCGACGTCGAGCCCGTCGCCGTCCCGCTGGCCGCCCCCGGCGGCGACCCCGGCGCCTACGCCTATGGGGTGACCCGCGGCGACGACAAGAGCATCGCCTCGCTCAAGGACGTCGCCGGCAAGGACGTCTGCTTCACCGACCCCGGCTCCACCACCGGCTACCTGCAGCCTCTCGCCTCGCTGCGGGAAGCCGGCGTCGACGTGGACAAGGACGTCAAGAAGGTGTTCACCCACGGGCACGACACGGCGGTCGCCTCGCTGCTGGCCGGAGACTGCGACATCGCCTTCGTGGGCGACGTGTTCATCGACCAGTTGCTGCCCGCCCGCGGCTTGCTCAAGCCAGGGCAGGTCACCAAGGTGTGGACCTCGCCGCTCATCCCCGGGCCACCGATCGTGGTCGGCACGTGGCTTCCGCAGGAGGTCCGCGACAAGATCGTCAAGACGGTGACCGGGCTGACCGCCACCGGCGCCGCCTCCGCCGGGCTCTGCAAGGGCAGCGAGATCAAGGGCCCGAAGAATTGGGGCCAATACGCCGGCGCCGCGGCCTGCACCCTCGGCGCCTCCACCGCCTGGACGTTCGTCAAGGCCACCGACGCCACCTACCAGCCGATCGCGCGCATCTGCGAGATCACCAAGGCCGAGGTCTGCACGTCCGGTGGCTGAGGAACCCGCCGTGATCGGCGACCCCGTGCTGCGGCTGTCGGAGGTCGGCAAGGGCTTCCACGGCACCACCGTGCTCGACGGCGTCTCACTGGACGTTCCGCAGGGGCAGTTCGTCGCGTTGGTCGGCCCCTCCGGGGCCGGCAAGTCCACGCTGCTGCGGCTGGTCAACGGCATGCACCTGCCGGACAGCGGCACCGTGCGCACCCTGGGCGAGAACCCGGCCGCCTGCTCCCGGAGCCGGCTGCGCGCCCTGCGCGCCAGGGTCGGGTTCGTCTTCCAGCAGTTCGGTCTCGTCGGACGGCTGTCCGCGCTGGAGAACGTGCTGATGGGGTCGCTGGCCACCCTGCGGCTGCCGAGATACGGGGTCATGAGCTATCCCCGCGCGCTGCGGGTCCGCGCCGTGGAGCAGCTGGACCGGGTCGGGCTGGCGGACCGGCGGTTCCAGCGCTGCGACACGCTCTCCGGCGGGCAGCAGCAGCGGGTCGCCGTGGCCCGGACCCTGCTGCAGAGCCCCGAGCTGATCCTCGCCGACGAGCCGGTCGCCTCGCTGGACCCGGCGGCGAGCGTGCTGGTGCTCGAGACCCTCAAACGGATCAGCACCGAGGACGGCATCTCCGTGGTGTGCAGCCTGCATCAGATCGAGCTCGCGCTCGCCACCGCCGAACGGATCGTGGCGCTGCGCGGCGGCCGGCTGGTGCTGGACGAGCCGTCGTCCGCCCTCACCGCCGAGCGGCTGCGGGCGATCTACGACACGGCGGGCGTCCGCGATGGTTAGCACCTGCCCCGCCACGCACTCCCCGCCCGCAGCGGACCCAGGCCCGCTGCGGCCGCCGTGGAGCGCCCGCGCCCTCATCGCGGCGGGGCTGCTCGTCGCGGCCGTGGCCGTCACCTGGCTGACGTTCTGGTGGATCGGCCTGTCCCCCGCCTCGCTGGCCGCCGGGTTGGACGACACCGCGAGACTGCTGCGCCGGATGTGGCCGCCGGACCTGCCCGACGCCGGCGACGTCGCGGGGATGATCGCCGAGACGCTGCTCATCGCGGTGGCGGGCACCGGCCTGGCGGCGCTGGCCTCGGTGCCGCTGGCCTTCGTCGCCGCGCGCACCCACCGCGGACCCCGCTGGCTGCGGCCTGCCGCCCAGGTGGTCGTCGTGCTGACCCGGGCCGTGCCGACGCTGGCCTTCGCGATCCTGTTCGTGCGGATCTTCGGCCTGGGCCCGCCCGCCGGTGCGCTCGCCGTCGCCGTGCACTCTGTGGGCATGATCGCGAAGCTGCTGGCCGACGCCGTCGAGGAGGCCGACCCCGTCCCCGCCGAGGCGGCCCGCGCGTGCGGGGCCGGCGAGGTGCAGGTGGCCGTCTCCACCGTGCTGCCCCGCGTGTTCCCGGCGCTGACCGGCATCGTGCTCTACCGCCTCGACATCAACATCCGGGCGTCGGCCGTGCTCGGCGTCGTCGGTGCCGGCGGCATCGGCGTGGCGCTGCAGACCGCGCTGGGCAGCCTCAACTACCACCGGGCGGCGGGCATCATCTGCGTGATCGTCGTCCTGGTGCTGCTGCTGGAACTGCTGTCGGTGGCGGTCCGCCGCCACACGGTCCAGCAAAGCACGGGCCGCCGAAGCACGGTCCGCCGAAGCACGGTCCGCCGAAGCACGGTCCGCCGAAGCACCAGGGCCGGCCGGTCCGGCGGGGACACGGCGGGTACGGCGGCGCTGCCCGCCGGGCGCGCCCCGCACGACGTCGGCTGGGACCGCGGCCGGGTGCTGCGGGTGGCCGGCGCGGTCGCCACCGGAGTGGTCTTCCTGGTGTCGCTGTGGTCCCTGATCCCCGACCCGGGCCGGCTGTCCGGCGCCTGGCCGAACCTACGAGGCGTACTCGCCGGCATGTGGCCGCCCGCGTTCTCCGGCGACCTGCTCATGGCGGTGCTGGAGAGCCTGCTCATGGCGCTGGGCGCCGCCTCGGCAGGCGCCGCCTGCGGGCTGGTGCTGGCCCTGCTCACCGCCGCCGGCACCACCCCCTGGCGGCCGCTGTCCGCGGTGGTCCGGGTGCTGCTGGTGGTGGTCAGGGGCATCCCCGACCTGGTGTACGCGCTGCTGTTCGTGGCCGCGCTGGGGCTCGGCCCGTTCGCCGGTTTCCTGGCGTTGTGGATCTCCTCCACCGCGCTGGCGGCCAAGTTCTTCGCCGACTCCCTGGAGCAGCTCGACCCGCTGCCGCACGAGGCGCTGACCTCGGTCGGCGCCCGCAGGTGGCAGGCGTTCGCCGCCGGGATCTGGCCCCAGTTCGTGCCGTCGTTCACCGGCCACAGTTTGTTCGTGGCCGACCTGGCGCTGCGCGAGTCGGTCGTGCTCGGCATCGCCGGCGCGGGCGGCGTCGGCTACCTGATGCAGGAGTCGATCGCCACGCTCCGCTACGACACCACCGCCGCGATCGTCATCGCGATCGCCGTCGTCGTGTACGCCATCGAGACGCTCGCCCGGGTCGCACGCAGGCACCTGCTGTGAGCGGGCGGGCTCATGACGGGAAGGGAAGGGATTCCACCATGACCACCACCGCCGGCGGCCCCGGGCGCGCCTCCGACTGGGACCCCACCGCGCCGGAGACGTTCGACAGCTCCCACGAGGTCTACGCCGAGCTGCGGCGACGCTGCCCGGTGCCGTGGAGCGACGCGTTCGGCGGCTTCTGGGCCGCCACCCGTTACTCGGACGTGGTGCGGGTGGCCCGGGACAGCGAGACGTTCAGCACCGCGGTGCAGAACGTCGTCCCGCACGTGCCGCGCGCCCAGCGCCGGCCGCCGCTGCACTTCGATCCGCCCGAGCACGGAATCTACCGCGCTCCGATGGACCGGGTGCTGCGCCGCAGCGTGGTGCGGCGTCTCGAACCGGCCTTCGCGGAGGCGGCGCGCGAGCTGCTGGGACCGCTGCTGGCCCGCGGCGGCGGCGACTACTCCCAGGAGTTCGCGCTGCCGTACGCGGCGCAGTGCTTCGCGCTCTTCCTCGGCCTGCCGGTCGACCAGGTGCTGGAGATCCGCCGGATCGGCGTCGAGTACAGCTTCGCCATCCAGGAGATGGACCGGGCCCGGGTCATGGCGGCCAGTGAGGAGCTGTACGCGATCGCCCGGGCCATCGTCGAGGACCGCCGGGCCGCCCCCCGCGACCCGGACGAGGACCTCGTGACCAGCCTGCTGCGGGCGTCCGGCGACCCGCAGCGGCCGATCCCGCACGACCTGGTCGTGGCCACCGTCCGGCAGACCATCGTGGCCGGCATCGGGGCTCCGCACGCCGTGCTGGGCAGCGCCGCGGTCCACCTGTCCCGCGACCCCGACCTCCAGGACAGGCTGCGCGCCGACCCCGGGCTGCTGCCGGCGACGGTCGAAGAGCTGCTGCGCCTGTACGCCCCCTACCGGGTGTTCGCCCGCACCGCCACCCGGGACGTCGATCTCGGCGGCCGCACGGTGCGGGCCGGTGAGGCGATCGCGATGATCTTCCCCTCGGCGAACAGGGACGAGACGGTGTTCGACGACGCCGACCTGCTCGACCTGGAGCGACGGCCCAACCGGCACCTCGCGTTCGGCCGGGGCGCGCACCGCTGCCCTGGCGCGGCGATGGCCAGGCTGGAGATGAGGGCCGCGCTGGGCGAACTGCTCGCCGGCACCACCCGCGTCGAACCGGACGGCGAGGTGGAGATGTTCAACTGGCTGGAGTTCGGGCCCAGGTCGGCACCGCTGCGCCTCGTCCCCCGCCGCTGATCTCCGCCGCTGGACCCCTGCCGCTGACCCCGCGCCTCCGGAGCTGCCGGACGCCGGTCGCCGCCTTCAGGTGCCCGCCCCTCGGCCCCGGCGTCGAAGGGGCGCGCCCCGCGTTGCATATGACATTTATGGATACCAGCGCCGCGTGGATGTCGCTCGTCACACCGCAGGCGAGGCGCGTCAACCCAGCACGGCGGGCGGCTCGAACATCTCGCGACCTGACCGGATCGCGGCCGGTCGCCCTATCTCCACAGGCATGCTCGGGCGTTCACCGGGCTTCGCCCGCGCCACGGCGCCCCGATGTGCGTCCCGAGCGCTCCGCACGCCGCCGAGGCGGCAAACGGATATTGACATTGGTGACAGAAAGCTGAACGATCGTCTCCGTTGGCGACGGCAATGTGCCTCACAACAGCTGCCAGGCGCCCCGCCGGCCATTCGCGGACCTCATCGGGCCCCGAGCCAACACCCCCTGCCCGTCCATCAACCGTGGAGGAAACGCGACATGCCTGCCCGCTCCATGACCGCGCGGACCCTGCTGGCGGCGACCGTGGGGGCCGTCGTCCTCGCCGGCTCCGGTGCCGCCGCGGCGTCGTCCGCCCAGAATCCGCCACCGCCGAAGACCCCCTCGGCCGGCGCCTCGACGCCGGCGTGCTGCCCACGGTCCGTGAAGCCGCCGAGGGGTTGCCCGGACACACCGTGTACCGCCCGGCCGATCTCAAGGCACTGCGCAAGGGCAGCCTGCCCGTGATCGTCTACGGCAACGGCGCCTGCGCGACGAGCAACCTGGAAGGGATCACGTTCCTCACCGGCCTGGCCTCCCAGGGATACATCGTCGTGGCCAACGGCGCGGTGGACGAGTTCGCCGTCCCCAACACACCCGAGAACACGATCGCGCACCCGGAGGCGCTCCTCGCGGCCGCCCACTGGGCCACCGAGTCGAAGCAGGCCCGCAAGCAGTTCGACGGCCGGGTGGACACGACGCGGGTCGGCGTGCTCGGCCACAGCTGCGGCGGCGTCGAGGCCCTCGCCGCCGGGACCGACCCCATGATCGACGCGGTTGCCGGGTTCAACACCGGGTACTTCCCCGACCCGGCCTTCGGCGGCTACGGGCGTGACCGTCTCGCCGATCTGCACACGCCGACGCTGCTGGTCAACGGCGGCCCTGACGACGTCGCCTACCAGAACAGCATCGACAACTACGCCCTGCTCGACGTCCCCGCCGCCCTGGTGAGCGACACGGCGGCCGGCCACACCGGCCTGATCGCGGGGCTCGAGGCCACCAAGGGCTGGCAGGTCGCCGCGGACTGGTTCGACTACGTCCTGCGCGGCGACCGGGCCGCGGGGGCGCGCTTCATCGGCCCCGACTGCGGACTGTGCGGCGAGAACGGGTGGAAGGTCGAGTCGAAGGGGCTGTCGCTGTGATCCGCCGCAAAGCGACCGCGTGCCTGGCCGTCGCGCTGGCGACCGTCGTCGCAAGCGGACCCGGGGCCGCGGCGTCCGCCAGGCCTCCCGGCGGCACACCCTGCCTGACGGACTCCCCTGCCCACCCCACCTGTATCAGCGGCACCCTCGACGACGGCACACCGTACGAGTTCGTCGTCCCGGCCGACTGGAACGGCACCGTGGTGGTCGCCCTCGACTTCGCCGGCTCGGGCCGGAACGAGCCCCTGACCGCGCGATTGCTGGCCGACGGCGTGGCCCGCGGCGGGACGAGCCGGGCGGTCACCGGCTGGGACATCCGGTCCGCCATCGACAACCAGGCCGAAGCGCTGGCCCGCTTCGAGGCCGCCTACGGCCGGGCACGCCAGGCGATCGCCTCCGGCACCTCGATGGGCGGTTTCGTCGCCGCCGGCGTCGCCCAGGTCCATCCTGAGGCCTTCGACGCCGCCGTCCCGATGTGCGGCGGCCTCGGCGGGTCCGTCGGCCAGTGGAACCAGAAGCTCGACACGCTCTTCGTGCTCGAGCGCCTGGTCGCACCGGGGCTGCCGGTCGTCGACATCCCGGAGGACGTCGAGTCGGCCAGGAAGGCATGGATCGACACCCTGGCCGCGGCGCAGCAGACCCCGGAGGGGCGGGCCCGGATCGCGCTTGCCGCCGCGATCGGCCAGCTTCCGGCCTGGGGCCGGAACCCCGACGGGTCCACGCCGCCGCCTCCGGACAGCGGGGACGCGAACGCGCTGGAGCAGGGCGCCTACCTCGCGCTCGCCGGCGGGCCCCTCCCCTACGTCGGGCAGGCCATGAGCAGCCGGCGCCAGATCATGGCGGTGGTCGGCGGAAACCCGTCCTGGAACACCGGCGTGGACTACACGAAGCAGCTGCGCCTGGCCGATCCCGCCCTCCGGCGTGCCGTCGGCGAACTGTACGAGGCCGCAGGCCTGGAACTCGGGGCCGACTTGAAGAACCTGGCGGACGCGCCCCGCATCGCGGCGGACCCGGACGCCGTCAAGCGGTTCTCTCGCGGCATCGTCCTGGACGGCAACCTGCGGATCCCCGTGCTGACCGTGTCGGGCACCGGTGACCAGATCTCCACCGTCGCCCAGCAACAGTCGTACGGGGAGAAGGTGCGCCGGGCGGGAGCGAACTCCCTGCTGCGCCAGACGTACACCGAAACCGTCGGGCACTGCGACTTCTCACCGGCGGAGCAGGAAGCGGCGCTGGCGACGATGCTCGACCGACTGCGGAGCGGTCACTGGCCCGCGACGTCCGCCCCGGCCATGAACGCCCGTGCGGCGGCGCCGGCGGCCGACCCCGCCCCCCGGTATCGTCTCCTTCACCCCGCCCCCGGTTCAACCGCCCCTATCCCGGCTGACCCACACGGGCCGGTGCCCGGGACGGCGTGCCGGGCCGGGTCTCGGGTGGGGGACGCGGTCGGGGACGCATGATCAGGACGTGTATCCGCAACGGTCACCGATCGTTCACCGAACGGTAACCTTAACTACGCCGTTTTGGGAGGTTGATGCGTCACTCTTCCATAGAAGCCGATTTGTCCCATTGAGGTGTGAAGTGTCTGAGTTCCTCGCCGCCGTACTCTCCCGGGCGGCCATCATGGTCCTGGAGGCGCTGCTCGTGCGTCTCGTTCAGGCTCTTGTGACGTCGACCTTCCGCGTCCGGCTGCCGCACGCGGCCTGACCGGCGAGCGTCTTCGTCGTCGCGGGCCGGTAACGCCGGCCCGGAAGCACCGGCTCTCCCCGAGACGACCGTCTCGCCAGGTGATGACGCCAGGTGAACGGTTCGATGAACGGCCTTGATGAATGGCCCAGTGTGAACGCGGAAGCCGGCTCCCCGGGGAGCCGGCCACTCTCCACACCGTCAGGGGGACGGGAGCGCCGGGAAGTCGTGCCCGGCTCGGCGGCCCCTCGTCCCCTGGCGACGGCCACCGGCCCGTCCGTCCGGGCCCGTCGCGGCCTGCCGCCTCCCGCGGGATCGTCGTCCCCGCGCGGATCAGTCCTTGAAGGCGTCCTTCACCTTGCCCGCGGCGTCCTTGACCTTCTCGCCGGCCTGCTTCATGTGGCTCTTGGACTGGTCGGCCCGGCCCTCGGCCTCCAGGCTCTCGTCGTCGGTGACCTTGCCGAGCCCTTCCTTGGCCTTGCCGGCGACCTCTTCCGACTTGTTGCGGAACTTGTCCTCCGTGCTCATCCGGGCGCTCCTCTCGGTTCCAGAAGCTGACGAACTCCCTCTTTCCCCTGGTGAAGGGGCTAAACGCCGCCCGGCGTGTCGCCGCTCACACCCCGCAAACACAATCCCACCAAAACGGGAAAAAGTGACGAATCGGGCGTACGCTAGGAATAAGAACTTCAGCACACACCTCTGAAGGGTGGTGTGACGTATGACACACGGTGCCGACATCGGGACGCATCCCGACATCATGCAGATGCGCGCTCGCTACGAGGCCGCCGCGGCGAATCCCGCCGCGCAACTCGCCGACGGGCTCACGCTCCTGAGCGGCCTGTATCTAGCGCTCTCGCCGTGGATCGTCGGATTCAGCGGCACGCGAACTCCGCTTGCCGTGAACAATCTGATCACGGGCCTCGCCGTGGCGCTCCTGGCGATGGGGTACAGCTCGGCGTTCGGGCGCACCTACGGAATCTCCTGGGTCGCCCCGCTGCTCGGTATCTGGACCATCATCGCCCCCTGGGTGATCCGCGGGGGCATGGCGACCACCGCGACGATCATCAGCAACGTGGTCGTGGGCGCGCTCATCCTGCTCTTCGGCCTGGCGACCATGCGGTTCGGCATGATGGAGCGCGGGCAGCCCGGCGGCTTCCGCACGACGGGATCGGCGCACATGGGCCCGGCCCACTGACCGGACCCCGGCCGACGGCGGGCGGCGCCCCCGCCCCGCACCGGTCACGCGCGGCGCGCAGGCGCGGCACCGCCGTCCCCGGGATGCCGTGTCGGCGCCGCCGACGCCGTGGCCGTCATGTCACCGGCTCCCGTTACTCTCGTCTCGTCGGAGACGAGAGGACGGTGGCGGCGTGACGACAACGGCCCCCGTGGCGAGTCCGGTGGACTTCGCGGCCTACGGCGACTACACCATCAAGGCGGCCACCCGGCCGGACGGGTCGTTCGAGCGGCCCCTGTACGGCTTCCGCGACCGCGTGACCGCCGACGGGAGCGGCGGATATCCCGCCGAGCCCGGCCGGTATCACCTGTACGTGTCACTGGCCTGCCCGTGGGCCCACCGCTCGGTGATCGTGCGGGCGCTCCTCGGCCTGGAGGACGTCGTGTCGATGTCCGTCGTCGATCCCGTCCGCGACGGGCGCGGGTGGGCGTTTCGCGAGGGCCCCGGCCATGGCCCCGACGACCTCAACGGCTTCACCCTGCTCCGGGAGGCGTACGAGGCGACCGAGCCCGGCTACGACGGCCACGTGTCGGTGCCCGTGCTGTGGGACCGGCGCACCCGCCGGATCGTCAGCAACAACTTCCCCGACATCAGCCTCGACCTCGGCCAGGCGTTCGCACGGTGGGCCAGGCCGGGAATCGACCTCTACCCGGAGGACCTGCGGGAAGACATCGACGCGCTCAACGAGCGCGTGTACGCCGACGTCAACAACGGCGTGTACAAGTGCGGCTTCGCCGAGAGCCAGGAGGCGTACGACGCGGCCGTGAAGACATTGTTCACGGCGCTCGACGAGCTCGAGGAGCGCCTGGCCAGCCGCCGCTACCTGTTCGGCGACCGGCTCACCGAGGCCGACGTCCGCCTGTGGGTCACACTGGCCCGGTTCGACACGGTGTACGTGACCCACTTCAAGGCGAACCTCCGCCGCCTGGCCGACTACCCCAACCTCTGGCGCTACGCCCGGGACCTGTACGCGAACCCGGCCTTCGGCGGCACGACGAACTTCGACCACATCAAGCGGCATTACTACGGCACCCACCCGAAGATCAACCCGCTGCGCATCGTGCCCGCGGGGCCGGTCATCGACTGGAGCCTCTAGGGAGTGTCCCGTGATCTTTTGCCGTATCACGGGACACTCCCTAGCTCACCTGGAGGGCAGCGCCTCGCACAGCCGGTCCAGGTCCTCCTCGGTGTTGTAGTAGTGCACCGAGGACCGCACGAGGGAGGGCAGGGCGCGGGCTTCGAAGTCCCACCGGGCGGAGGACGCGGCGGACACCGAGACGTTGACCTTCGAGGCCGACAGCCGGGCGGCCACGTCCCGGCTGTCGTGCCCGTCCACGGTGAACGTCACGATGCCGCACCGCCGCGCGCCCCGGTCGTGCACGGTCACTCCGGGGAGCGCGGCCAGCCGCCCGCGCAGTGTCTCGGCGAGGCCGGTCACCCGCTCCTCGATGGCGTCGAGCCCGAGGCTCAGCGCGTAGTCGGCGGCCACGCCGAGACCGATCTTGCCCGCCACGTAGCCCTCCCAGTTCTCGAACCGCCGGGCGTCGCCGCGCACCTCGTAGGAGCCGGCGGAGGTCCAGGTGGCGGCGTGCAGGTCGAGGAACGGCGGCTCCAGGCGGTCGAGGATGCGCCGCGAGCAGTACAGGAACCCGGTGCCGCGCGGCCCGCGCAGGAACTTGCGGCCGGTCGCCGACAGCAGGTCACAGCCGATCTCACGGACGTCTACCCGCAACTGCCCGACCGACTGGCAGGCGTCCAGCAGGAACGTCACCCCGGCCTCCCGCGCCACGGCGCCGATCTCGGCCGCCGGGTTGACCAGGCCGCCCTGGGTCGGCACATGGGTGACGGCGATCAGTTTGACCCGCTCGTCGATCATGTCCCGCAGCGCCTCGACGGACAGGGCACCGGTCTCGTCGTCGGGCACCACCTCGACCCGCACCTCGTGCCGTCTGGCGATCTGCAGGAAGGCGATCGCGTTGCTGGCGTACTCGGCGCGCGAGGTGAGGATGCGGTCGCCCGGCTTCCACGGCAGGGAGTAGAAGGCCATGTCCCAGGCGCGGGTGGCGTTCTCCACGAGGGCGATCTCATCGCGGTCCGCGCCGACGAGCTCGGCCAGCGCGTCGTAGGTCCGCTCGGACCGGTCGAGGGCGGCCGCGGCCGCCTCGTAGCCGCCGACGCGCTCCTCCAGACGTAGATGGTCGACCACGGCCTCGGTCACCTGACGGGGCGGCAGGGACGAACCGGCGTTGTTGAGGTGGACGACGTGCTCACATCCCGGTGTGTCCGCCCGTACCCGTCCGACGTCGATGGTCACGTGAAGCCTCCCGAAGATCCCGAAAGCCCCATTCTGCCCGGTTTGCGGCACACTTCTGCGCGTGCACGTATTCCTCGGCGGCCCGGGCGGTTTTCGCCGTGGCGGTGCCGCGGGTGGCCGATCTGGGTTTCGTGAATCCAGCATCGCATAATGAGGTATGAGCACCTCCTCCCCCGCGGGCGGCTGGACGTTTCTCACCAACCACGCGCACGTCCTGCTCGCGCTGTCCCGCGATCCCGACGCGCGGCTGCGGGACGTCGCCGAGTCGGTCGGCATCACCGAGCGGGCGGCCCAGGCGATCGTCTCCGACCTGGAGGCGGCCGGCTACCTGCGCCGTGAGCGCGTGGGACGGCGCAACCACTACACGATCAACCCGCTGGCCCCGTTCCGCCACCCGATCGAGCGGCACCGGCACATCGGCGAGCTGCTCGAACTGTTCGGGGCCCCGGTTGACGCACGAAGCTGATTTCGTGAATACTTGAACACAGTTCGAGGGGGAGTACCCGGCTTCCTCAGCGTCGTCATCACGGCCGCCGTCGTAGGGCGTCCCGGCGCGAGGGTCACCGCTTGCGGTGGCACGGGGAGACCGTCGGCCTGCCGAGCCCGCCCATGCGGCGGTGAGGAGGTTGACGATGTCTGTGCCCCTGTGGGTCTGGGCCGCGGTTCTGGCGGTCATCCTCGCCATGCTCGCCGTGGACCTGTTCGCCCATCGCCGCGCCCACGTGGTGGGCGTCCGCGAAGCGCTGGCCTGGTCGGGAGTGTGGATCGCGCTGGGCCTCGGTTTCGGGGTCGTGGTCTGGCTGGTCTGGGGGCCGGACGCGGGCGGACAGTACCTGGCCGGTTATCTCATCGAGAAGTCCCTGGCCGTCGACAACGTCTTCGTGATCGCGCTGCTGTTCTCGTTCTTCGCCGTCCCCCGCGAACTGCAGCATCGCGTGCTGTTCTTCGGCGTGCTCGGCGCGCTGGTCTTCCGTGCGATGTTCATCGGCGCGGGCGCCGTCCTGCTCGACCACTTCCACTGGATCCTGTACGTCTTCGGCGCCTTCCTGCTCTACACGGGCGTGAAGATGGCCAGGCATTCGGCGATCGAGGTGCACCCCGACCGCAATCCGGTGCTGCGCGCGATGCGCCGGCTCATCCCCGTCACCGACTCCTACCAGGGCCAGCGGTTCCTCGTACGGCAGGACGCGGACGGGCGGCCCGGCGGCCGGTGGGCAGCGACGCCGCTGCTGGCCGTCCTGGTCGCGGTGGAGACCAGCGACATCGTCTTCGCCGTCGACTCGATCCCGGCGATCTTCGCCGTGACCTCCGAGCCGTTCCTCGTCTTCACCTCCAACGCGTTCGCGATCCTGGGGCTGCGGGCGATGTACTTCCTGCTGGCCGGGGCCATGCACCGGTTCGGCTATCTGCGGTACGGCCTGGCGGCGATCCTCGTGTTCGTCGGCGCGAAGATGCTCCTGGCGGACGTGTACAAGATCCCCGTATGGGCGTCGCTCACGGTCATCTGCGCCTGCCTCGTGATCTCCGTGGGCGCGAGCCAGTACAGGAACCGCCGCGAGGAGCGCGCGGCAGCCCTCCGGGAGGAGGCGGCCGACGCGGCCGGCTCGACGCCAGACCGGTTCCGGTCCACGGATGGCCCCGCAGGTCGCCTGCCGTGATCGAGCGTCGATCGGGAAGCGGCAGTGGACCGCCCGTGGCCGGGCAGGCCGGCGGAAAGTAAGCCATTGTCTGCGATAACCTCGGTGCCCTCCTGGGAGAACACTCCGCCGCGGCGAAGGTGACTCCCACCGCTTTTCCGCGACAGCGCTTCGGGGGGCAGCATGGGGGGACGGTGCACCGCCGCATGATCAGCGAGATCCTGCCTCCGTGGGTGGCGTCGGCCGAGAAGTTCGGCGACGTTCCGGAGGAGACGCTGTTCCCGGAGGAGAGGCCACTGATCGCCCGGGCCGTCGACCGGCGGCGGCGCGAGTTCGTCACCGGACGCCACTGCGCCCGGCTCGCGCTGGCCCGGATCGGCGTGACGCCGGTGCCGATCCCGCGCGGCGAGCGAGGCGCGCCCGTCTGGCCCGCCGGCACGGTCGGCAGCATCACGCACTGCTCGGGTTATCGCGCGGCGGCCGTCGCCTCCACGGACGTCGCCCGCGCGGTCGGCATCGACGCGGAACCGCACGAACCCCTCTCGGAGGAGGTCCTTGTCACGATCGCCTCACCCGGGGAGATCGCCGCCCTCCGGGCGCTGGGCGACGCGGACGGCGAGGTCTGCTGGGACAGGATCCTGTTCAGCGCCAAGGAGTCGGTCTACAAGGTGTGGTTCCCGCTGACCGGCCGCTGGCTCGACTTCTCCGAGGCGGTCGTGGACATCGAGCCCTCCGGCACGTTCCGAGCACGGCTCCTGGTCGCCGACCCGGCCATGGGAACGCGCGCCCTGCGGGGCCGGTGGGTGGTGAGCGACGGGCACATCGCGACCTCCATCGCCCTCCCCCGGCCCTGACGATCCCGCACCGGCGCAGCGGCCGGGTCACCCGGCACGGAAATAGTGGCCCTTGTCGAGGTCGTCGATCAGCCCCGGCTGCACCGGCTGCCATCCCAGCAGTTCACGGGTCAGCGCACTGGACGCCGGGGCGTCGGTCCCGATCATGCCGCCCAGCCAGGAGAAGTGCTCACCCGCCTCCTCGTGGGGAATCGAGACCACCGGCAGGTCGAGGTGGCGGCCGATCACCTCGGCGACGGCGCGGATCGGCACACCTTCGTCGGTGACCGCGTGCAGCACGGATCCCGCCGGGGCCTCCTCCAGTGCGAGGCGGAACAGGTGCGCGGCGTCGAGCCGGTGCACCCCGGGCCAGCGGTTGGACCCGTCGCCGACGTAACCGGAGACGCCCCTGTCGCGGGCGATGCCGACCAGGGCCGCCATGAAGCCGTGGTCTCCCTCGCCGTACACCGTGGGGGGCAGGCGCAGCACCGACGAGCGGACGCCCTGGGAGGCGAGGCCGAGCGTCCTCAGCGCGGTGGCCTGCCGGGCCCGCGGGCCGTCGTGTCCCGCGTCGGAGCCGGGACCACGCCCGTCCCGCTCGGTCGCCACCCGCCCGGGCATGAGCCCGAGGAGCCCGGAGGCGAGGACGAACGGCCGATCGGAACCCGCAAGGGCCTCGCCGAACGTCTCGACGGCGCGGCGATCCGCGTCTGCGGCGCCCTGGAAGTCGCCGGTGAAGGCGATGTCGTGCTTGAACGCGAGGTGGATCACGCCGTCCGACGCCGCGGCCGCGCTCCGCAGGGTGTCGAGATCGTCGATGGTGCCGCGGCACACCTGCGCCCCGGCCCTGGTGAGTGCGGCGGCCGAGGCGTCGGACCGCGCCAGGCCGACGACCTCGTGCCCCGCGCCAATGAGTTCGGGGACGACGGCGGAGCCGATCCAGCCGGACGCGCCGGTGACGAATACGCGCATGACGTGCTCCAAGTGGTCGATTGCCATCCGCACCGGTGCACACCCGTACTCCCGTGCACCCCGAGCGGATGACGATGTCAGTGACTGTCGTCAGCGTAGCACTGATGTCAGCTGCTGTCATCAGGGTAGGATCCAGGGCATGGGTCGATGGGAGCCGAACGCGCGCGGCCGTCTCGCGCAGGCGGCGCTCGAGCTCTACGTCGAGCGCGGATACGAGCAGACCACGGTGGCGGAGATCGCCAAGCGGGCGGGGCTGACGGAGCGCACGTTCTTCCGGCACTTCGCCGACAAGCGCGAGGTGCTGTTCTGGGGCTCTGGCTCGCTGCGGGATCACCTCGTGAACGCCGTCGACGCCGCGCCGGACTCCGCGGCGCCGATCGACGTGATCGCCGGAGCCGTCGAGAGCGTCGGCGTCCTGTTCGATGAGCGTCACGAGAGCGCCCGGCGGCGGCAGGCCGTCATCGCCGCCAACGCGGAACTCCGGGAACGCGAGCTGATCAAGCTCGCGTCGTTGTCCGCGGCGCTCGCCGACGCCCTGGGGCGGCGCGGCGTCCCTGACCCGGCCGCGAGCCTGGCCGCCGAGGCGGGGATCGCCGTGTTCAAGATAGCGTTCGAGCGCTGGATCAGCGGGACCGGCGAGCCGGACCTGAGCCGGCTCGTTCGCGAGGCGTTCGACGAGCTGAAAGCCGTGACCGCGGGCAGGTGACCACCACCGCCATCACGCTGCCGCCCGGCTTGGCGAGCAGCCTGTCCGTCGAGGGGCCCTCACCCGAGGGTCTCCGATGCGGAGGAACGAAGTCCCTCCGCATCGGAGCCGTCCCCTCGCCAGGAAGGTGACGGTCAGCAGCCGTGTCCCGCGTCGAGCCGCGCGGGTCGAGGCGGATGCGTGGTGCGCCTGGTCAGAGCGCGGTGATGGTCCACTGGTTGTTGGTGCTGCCGTTGGGCGTCCACATGCCGACGGCGGAGCCGGCGGTGGTGTAGCCCATGCCGTCGAGGGACGTCCCGGTGCCGCGGTTGACGATCTGGTAGCGGCCGTTGCCGAGATCGGTGAGGCGCCACTGCTGGTTGTTGCCGCCGTTCCAGGCCGCCTGCCTGGCGTTGGCGCCGTTGGCGGTGTTGCCCCAGCTGTCGGCCACCATGCCGTTGGTGCGGTTGACGATGCGGTACCACCCGCCGCCGAGGTCCACCAGCTGCCACTGCAGGTTGGTGCTGCCGTCCCAGTTCCACTGCTTGAGGTTCGACCCCGACGCCACGTTGCCGCCGCTGTCCAGCACCAGGCCGGTGGCGACGTTGGCGATCCGCACGTAGCCGGTGGGGGTGCCGCCGGAGCCCAGGGCGGGGATCTGGCCGTTGAAGGTCAGCTTGACCACGTACGCCGGGGCGCTGAACGGGGCGTTGGACGAGGGCATCGAGATGTGCAGGGCGGAACCGTCCTGCGTGCGGTTGGGCAGGGTGGTGTACTGGCCGGCCGAGGGGCCGAGCAGCTGCACCGAGGCCAGGTTGCTCAGGTTGATCCGGTTGGCGCCCAGAGTCGTGATGTGCAGGGTGCTGCCCGGCCAGCCCAGCACGGTGGCGTACAGCACGGTGTTGTCCTTGCTGCGGGTGAAACGGATGTCGGTGTTGGTGCCCGCCCGCGGCGTGGTGAAGGAACCGCCGCCCATCTGGGTGGGGCCCTCGCCGTAGGTCGCCCAGGCCCGGGTGGCGTAGATGGACTCGCCGAATCGCGTGAGGTAGTCCCCGATGCCGAGCAGGATCGACCGCTGACCGGACGGGATCGTGCCGTCGGCCATAGGGGCGATGTTCAGCAGCATGTTGCCGTTCTTGCTGACCCGGTCGATCAGCGAGTGCAGCATGGCGTTGAGCGAGTAGTAGCCGATGCCGACGGTGTAGCACCAGCTGGAGCTGGAGATGCTGTCGTCGGTCAGCCAGTAGGGGTTCTGGATGGCGGCCGGTCCGCCGCGCTCGTAGTCGAAGACCTCGCCCCGGGTGTTGAACCCGTCCTTGTACGTCGCGACGACGTCCCTGTTCCAGGCCACCGCCTGGTTGTAGTAGTACGCCAGGAAGTCCAGCCGCCGGGACTCGTCCAGCCGGCTGAGGTTGAAGTCCTGCCAGATGATGTCCGGCTGGTAGCCGTCGATGACCTCCTTGAGCTTGTCGTACCACAGCTGCTGCTCCTCGGCGAAGCTGAGCTGGCCGTACAGCTTCTTCAGGGAGGTGGTCGGCTGGGCCGGCACCCACTGGTAGAAGCCGGTGAAGTTGTACGTGTGGTGCATGGCCACGAGCAGTTTGAGGCCCTTGGCCCGGATGGCGTCGGCGTGCAACCGCAGCAGGTCGAGCCTGGGGCCGGTGGCGACCGAGTTCCACTCGTTCACCCGGCTGTTCCACATCGAGTAACCGTCGTGGTGCTCGGCCACCGGCCCCGCGAACCTGGCGCCGGCGTCGGCGAACAGCTGCGCCCACTCGGCGGGGTCGAAGTTGCCCCCGGCGGACTTCAGTTTCGGCGCGAACTGCACCCAGTTGCCGGCCTTGTCCCGTGCCCCGTTGATGAAGTTGTGGTACGGCCACACCGACGGGTCACCATAGACGCTCTTGTGGTGGTTGTTCTCGTTCGACCCGTTGTTGTACATGTTCCGCGGATACCACTCGTTCGCGTACGCGGGGACGCTGAAGACCCCCCAGTGGTAGTAGATGCCGAACTTCGCGTCCTGGAACCACTCGGCGGCCGGTGGGTGCTGGTCCACCGACGACCAGCTCGGGGTGTAGCTCTGCGGACCGGCGGTGGCCCACGCAGGACCGGTCTTCAGCACACCGGCAGCCGTGGCGACCGCGGCCGCGGCGAGCAGCTGCCTGCGACTGAGCCGGAACGAGGATGCGGACATGGGGAGGCACCTCTCACGATCGGGGAGATTCGGCAACGGTACGTATGAGCACGATCCCTTGGATGTTTCACGAAGATGAAAGGACGGTCACCGCGGAGACATTGGATGTCGTTGTATGCCAAGGGCGGCGATATGTCCACACTCCCCCGCCACCGGACGTGACGGTGACGCGATCTGGCCCAGCGGAGCGTGGGGCGTACGACAAGCGGAGATGAGCGTTAGGCGCGCGAGTTCGCACGTTTGCGCATGCCGCGTCGGCATTGTCGCCCCGGGGGTGACAGGGGCGCGCAGTCAACCCATGTCTACGAGAGCGTTGATCCCGTTGCTGCCCAGAAATGGGATGTCTGAAATTTTCATCGAGTGTGCGAGATCACGGAGCGGGGCGATCGGCATGCGTGAGCCGGGGGCGCGGCGCGGGTCGTCCCACGCCGCACCCCCGGCCATGTCGTCCGGCTCGTTCAGGTGGGTGCTATCCGCCGATCGCGACGGCGAAGATGTGCATCGTCGCCACCCCGTTCGCCGCCCGCGCGCTGATGTTGGGCAGGTCCACGCGGGACACCTCCTTGTTCTGCAGGGCCACGCCCGCGTAGTAGATGGTGGCCGCGGTGTTCTGCCGCTGGTTGTTCGGCCGGTTCTGGTAGGCGGCCACGACGGCGGCGTCGCCCTCCGGCCTGGGTCCGCCGTACCAGTCCGGTGAGCTGAGGGTGAAGGTCTGTCTCGTGCCGTCCTTGTAGACGACGGTGGCCGGTCCGGACACCGCGCCGTACGTGCCGGACAACAGGAATCCGAGCGTCTTGCCGGTGCCGGTCACCTTGAGCGACTGCCCCGAGGCGATGGCGTTGTCGGGGGTGCCCACCGCGCCGCCGGGCCAGGTGAAGTTCAGCCCGTTCTTGGTGACGGTGCTCCCCGGGGTGACCCCGGCCTGGGCCAGCGCCTGGGCGGAGATGCTGGCGCCGTTGCCGTCGAAGTTCCCGGGAGCGGTGTTGGCGTCGTCGGTGACGGCGACGTTGCTGAAGAGCTCCTCCAGCGGCTTCTCCCGTCCGTCCCATACCCGGACCGTGGCCTTCGCGGACGCGGTCCAGTCGCTGCCGGCCTGGGTGCCGCTCGCCGTGCCGATCAGGGCCACGTCGCCCGCGGCCTGGCCCTGGGCGGGGATGACGGTGAATTCGACGGTGCGCTCCGCGCCGGGCCGCAGGGGCTGCAACTCGACCTTCTCCGGTGAGACGCTCCACCCTTCCGGCGCCTCGACGGTCACGATCGTCCTGGGCGCCAGCGGCATCTCGACCGCCCGGACGGTGACGCCGACCTTCGCCTCCTGGCCCGGGCTCACCTCGGCGGGCGCGCTGATCTTGACCTTCTGCAGGGCGTAGGCGCGGTAGGTGTGCCCGGCCTTCCCGGTGAGTTCGATCAGGTCGGACTCGGCCTTCTCGGTGCGGGCCGTGCCGCCGCGCGTGTCGTCGACCACCTTGTAGCGCCCGGCGAAGATCGCGCCGCGTACCCTGACGACGCCGTCACGGTCGGGCGTGACGAGGTACTCGTCTGCCTGTCCGTCGCTCCACGCCGCGCCGACGGTGTAACCGCCGCGGCCCCGCAGGCCCTTGACCCGTCCCTTCGGCCAGGCCTCCGGCAGGGCCGGCAGCAGGTGCAGCTCGCCGTTGCGGCTGTGCAGCAGCATCTCCGCGATGCCGGACGTCGCGCCGAAGTTGCCGTCGATCTGGAACGGAGGGTGCAGGTCGAACATGTTCGGGGCGAGCCTGGCCGGCGTCACGAGGAGGCGGACCAGGTCGTGCGCCCGCTTGCCCTCCTCCATCCGCGCCCAGTAGTTGATCTTCCAGGCCAGCGACCAGCCCGTGCCGTCGTCGCCGCGCAGTTCCAGCGTCCGCCGCGCGGCCTCGAACAGCTCCGGGGTGTCCCGCTTGGTGATCTGGTGGCTGGGGTGCAGGCCGTAGAGGTGCGAGATGTGCCGGTGGTTCCGCTCGGTCTCCACCCAGTCGTACAGCCACTCCTGGATGTTGCCGCGCGAGCCGATCTTCATCGGAGCCAGCCGCTTCCGGGCCTCCAGGACCTGCGCCCGGAAGCCGGCGTCCAGGCCGAGAACCTCGCTCGCCTCGGCGCAGCCGTCGAACAGGTCGCGCAGGATCTGGTTGTCCATCGTCGGACCGGCGGCCACGCTGGCGTTCGCGTGATGGCTGAGCTCGGGCGAGTTCGATGGGTTCGTGACCAGATATCCCAGCTTCGGTTCCTCCACGAGGGTGTCGAGGAAGAACTGGGCCGCGCCCTTCATCGCCGGGTAGTTCTTCCGGAGGAACTCGACGTCGCCGGTGTACAGGTAGTGGTCCCAGATCATGGTGGCCAGCCACGCGCCGCCGGTCTGCCACATGCCCCAGAACGCGCCGTCGACGACCGAGGTCGCCCGCCACGCGTCGGTGTTGTGGTGGGTGACCCAGCCGCCGGCGCCGTACTGCACCTGGGCCGTGCGGGCACCGGTCACCGTGAGGTCCTGGATCATGTCGAACACCGGCTCGTAGCACTCGGACAGGTTCGTCGAGCCGGCGGGCCAGTAGTTCATCGGCAGGTTGGCGTTGATGGTGTACTTCGAGTCCCACGACGGGGTCAGGGAATCGTTCCAGATGCCCTGCAGGTTGGCCGGCTGGGTGCCGGGACGCGAGCAACTGATCAGCAGGTACCTGCCGAACTGGAACAGCAGCGCGGAGAACTGCGGGTCGTCGACGGCCGAGTGCTGCGCTATCCGGACGTCCGTGGGCTGGTCGGCCGCGTCCGTACGGTCCAGTTCGAGTGTCGTCCGCTTGAACAACGCCTGGTAGTCGGCCACGTGACGGCTGCGCAGCCTGTCGTGGGGCGTCTGCTGGGCGGCCTCGAGGTGCCGCCGCGCGATGCCCTGGTAGTCGCCGCTGACGTCCTTGTAGTTCACGTAGCTGGAGCCGATGGAGATCAGCAGGGTCACGCTGTCGGCGGCGGACACCTGGAGTGTTCCGCCGGAACTGGTGACGCTGCCGCCCTCGGCGAGAGCCCGGGCCAGCGCCAGGAACTTGACCGAGCCGGGGATGCCCTCGAAGTCGCCCGAGACGCCGTCGAGCGCCACCGTCGTGCCGTCAGGGCTGGAGCGTGTCGTGCGCTGGGGACTGTCGAACGTCGCGGTGAACGTGATCGAGCCTGGCTTGTCGGCGGTCAGGCGGACGACGATGACCTGGTCGGGTGCGCTCGCGAACACCTCGCGCTTGTACCGCACGCCGTTCAGCAGGTAATCGACGGACGTGGTGGCGGTGGTGAGGTCGAGCCGGCGGTTGTACTCCGAGAACCCGCTCGTGCCGGGGAAGTTGAGCCTGAGGTTGCCGACCGTCTGGTAGGCGAGCTGGCCCGCGGGCTTCCCCAGCATGTTCTGGTCGATCAGGCTCTGGGCCTCGGTCCATTTGTCCTCGAAGACGAGCCGGCGGATCTCCGGCAGCGCCGCCAGGCCCTTGGGGTTGCTCTGGTCGTACGGTCCTCCGCCCCAGACGGTGTCCTCGTTGAGCTGCAGCCGCTCGGCGTCGACGTTGCCGAACACCATGGCACCGAGGCGCCCGTTGCCGATGGGGAGAGCGCGGAGCCAGTCCGTGCCGGCGCCCTTGTCGTACCACAGCGCCAGGTCGTCTGCGGCGCGCACCTCCGGAGGCGCCACCGATCCGGCTCGGGCGACCGCTGTCCATTGCATCGGCAGCATCAGAGCTCCGGCTCCGACCGTGCCGATCTTCATCAACTGCCTTCGCGTCAGATCTGGCATTCGCTCTCCAAGCGCGCTGCGGCCTTGCCGGCGGCCGGCACCGCGCCAATGGAGCTGCGAACCCGGCTGCGTGACGAGGCTGTGTAGGGGGTGATGGCAAAGCTACAAAGATTTGATGTATCGGTCAACGATTCGTCTACAAACGCCCGAAAGGCGGCCATCTGACCCTTACAACGGCGGGAAACATCTAACCTTTGGCTTGTCCACGTGGGTGGGATGGGTCGACGGCGACGTACGGGCAGGCCGCGTCCGCTTCCTGGCCGTCCATGGTGGACGGGTGAACTCCCCGCTCCGGCCGGACTCTGGGAACCTACCTGCCATGTCACGCACAGACGATGTAGTGGACAGCATCAAGCGGATGATCCTCGACGGCGTCCTGCGGCCCGGCGACCGCCTGCCCGTCGAGAAGGACCTCGCCGAGTCGCTGGGCGTCTCGCGCGGGGCGTTGCGCGAAGGGGTGTCGGCGCTGTCGATCCTCGGGATCGTCAGCACCCGGCAGGGTGACGGGACGTACATCACGAACCTCGACGCGACGCAGTTGCTGGCTCCGATGGGCTTCGTCGTCGAGCTGCACGGCCAGGGCGACCCGCGGCACGTGCACTCCGTACGGCGCCTGCTCGAGTCCGAAGCGGCACGGCTGGCCGCGACCAGGATCACCGACGAGGCGCTCCGCCAGGCCAGGGACCTGCTCGGCGAGTCGGCCAGGATCGTCGGTCAGGCGCCCCACGACCACGAGCGTCTCATCGAGATCGACATCGCCTTTCACCGCATCATCGCCGCCCATACCGACAACCCGGTCATGGTCGGCCTGATCGAGGCGTTCGCCAGGCGCACCGTCCGCGGTCGGCTGTGGCGCAGCCTGCACGAGGAGGGGGCCGACCGGCGCACCCACGAGGAGCACGTGGCGATCTTGGCGGCGCTCGCGGCGCGCGATCCCGAACGGGCGCGCATCCGGATGGCCAACCATCTCATCGGGGTCGAGGAGTCCCTGCAGCGGCTGCCGACGACGGCGACGCGCCGTCCGAGCCCGTGTCCGGCTGACCTCGGGCCGGGCGAGGGCCGTCATGGGGTGACCCGGTGGGGGCACGGCGCGATGACCGGCGCGATCACCTCACCGGTTGGGGGTCCGCGCCGGACCGCGAACGGCCGAGGTTCTCCCGCAGCCAGGTCTCCGTGGTGCTGACGTGCATGAGCGCGACCGCCTGGGCGAGGGGGGCGTCGCCGGCCGCGAGCGCGCGGTAGATGGCGGCGTGCTCGGCGATCGTGCGGCCGGCCGCGTTCTCCTCGACGAGCCCGCGCCAGACACGGGCCCGGAGCGTCCGGCTGGCGATGCCGCCGAGCAGGGCGGACAGGGACTTGTTGCCCGTCGCGTCGAAAACGGCGCGGTGAAAGGCGTCGTCGTGGTGGTTGAGCGCTTCGATGTCGTCCTGCGCCGCGATCATCGCGTTGAGATGCCGCTCGACATCCGCGAGCTGGTCGGCGGTGATCCGGGCGGCGGCCAGACCCGTCGCCACCGGCTCGAACAGGCGCCGCACCTCGGTGATCTCGAGCAGATCGTCGCCCCGCATCATCTCGACGGCGAGGCCGACTCCTTCGAGCAGCAGCTCCGGCGACAGGCTCGTGACGTAGGTGCCGTCGCCCCTGCGCACCTCCAGCACGCGTGTGGTGACGAGGGAGCGGACCGCCTCTCTGAGCAGGTTGCGGGACAGGCCCAGCTCGGCGGCCAGCTCCTGTTCGGGAGGCAGCCGGGCGCCCGGGGGAAGCGTCCCGTCCTTGATGAGGTGCCTGATGCGTTCGATCGCCTGCTCGGTCAACGACATACCTGCATTTTGGTATGTCAGGACAGCGGACCTCCACACGGTCCCTCCGGGTGTGTGGGAACGCTGTCGGAGCCGGCCGCGCCCCTGCCGGATGAGGGGTGCCGTGACATGTGCTGCCTGGCACGGTCCCGTCATGCCACGCCTTCAGCCGGGACAGACATGCGATGTGTCGTGATCTCCAGTCCGGCCGGAGCAGCCGATACGTCGGATCCCTTGCCCACTGAGAGCCACCCAAATAACGGAATATCACCATTCTGTCCTCAAGGTCTGGACACTGACGGGGTTTGAGCATAGAAAGACATCCCATGTCCTGTGCGTGATGAGCCCGCTCACGGCGAGTCTCGCCAAACCCCACACGTGGGCGTCACCTGAGCGTGGCGCGGTCAGGGACGGCATGGCAGCCGTGGTGCATCAGAAGGAGAGACGATGGAACGCAGACGGTTCGCGCTCGCCGCGGCCTTAGCCATATCGGGGTGCCTCGCCGCGGCCTGTGGCGGGAACAGCGGCACTGGGAACGACAACTCCGGCGGGGACGACGCAGCGGCGAAGCCGGTCATCGGCGTCGACTACCCGCGTTCCGATACGGACTTCTGGAACTCCTACATCAGCTACGTGCCGAAGTTCGCCGGCGAGCTGGGTGCGGAGGTCAAGACCACCAACTCCCAGAACGACATCGCCAAGCTCACCGCCAACGTGCAGACCCTGGTTGGTCAGGGCGTGAAGGGCGTGGTCATGGCGCCGCAGGACACCGCGGCGGTGGCGCCCACGCTGCAGCAGCTCGAGAGCAAGAAGATTCCCGCCGTGCTCGTGGACACCCGGCCCGACACCGGCAACGCCTTCATGGTCGTACGGGCCGACAACCGCGCGTACGGGGAGAAGGCCTGCAAGTTCCTCGGCGAGAAGCTCGGCGGCAAGGGCAAGGTGGTCATGCTGGAGGGCGACCTGGCCTCCATCAACGGCCGGGACCGCACCGAGGCGTTCAACGACTGCATGAAGCAGAACTATCCCGGCATCAAGGTCTTCGGCGAGGCGACCAACTGGGACGGCGCCGTGGCCTCGCAGAAGCTCTCCACGGTCCTGACCGCGAACCCCGACGTCAAGGGCGTCTACATGCAGTCGAGCTTCGCCCTCGCCGGCACGCTGCAGGTGCTCAAGCAGCGCGGCCTCCTGGTGCCGCCGACTGACCCCAAGCACGTCTTCGTCGTCTCCAACGACGGCATCCCGCAGGAGCTCAAGGACATCGCCGCCGGGAACATCGACGCCACCGTCTCCCAGCCCGCGGACCTGTACGCCAAGTGGGCGCTGTCGTACGCCCAGGCCGCGATCGAGGGCAAGACCTTCCAGCCGGGCAAGACCGATCACGACAGCACCATCATCCAGGTGCGGCCCGGCCTGCTGGAGGACCAGCTGTCCGCACCGCTCGTCACCGCGGACGGCGGCACCTATGGCGGGATCCCCAGCGTGAAGCACGATGACAAGTCGCTGTGGGGCAACAACCTGAGCTGAGAGGGCGTGGCCATGGAAGAGTTCGCGGGAGGGCCCGCGAGCCCTCCACCCGCCCGTGACAGCGGGCCGGTCCGTTCGGACCCGCCCGTCGCCGAGGCGGAGCGCATCACCAAGAGGTACGGCGAGACGACGGCACTGAACCGTGCCCACATAGCGATCGGGCCCGGGGAGACCCACGCACTGGTCGGGCGCAACGGTGCGGGGAAGTCCACCCTGGTCTCCATCCTGACGGGGCTGCAGGCGCCGGACGAGGGCGAGGTGCGCTTCGCCGGGTCCCCGGCGCCGCGGCTGTCGGACCGTGACGCCTGGCGGGAACGGGTCGCCTGCGTCTACCAGAAGTCCACGATCATCCCTGAGCTGACCGTGGCGGAGAACCTGTACCTGAACCGGCACGACCGCAACCGGCTGGGGCTGGTCGGCTGGAAGGGCCTGTGGCGGAAGGCGGCCGACCTGCTGGAGGCGTGGTCGGTGGACGTCGACGTCCGCCGGCCGGCCGGTGAGCTGGGTGTGGAGCAGCGGCAGTTCGTGGAGATCGCCCGGGCGCTGTCGTTCGGCGCGAGGTTCATCATCCTCGACGAGCCCACCGCCCAGCTGGACGGCGCGGCGATCTCCCGGCTCTTCGAGCGGATGCGGGCGATGCGGGAGCAGGGAGTCACCTTCCTGTTCATCAGTCATCACCTGCAGGAGATCTACGAGATCTGCGACATGGTCACGGTGTTCCGGGACGCCCGGCACATCCTCACCGCGCCGGTGGCGGACCTGCCGCAGGGCGAGCTGGTGGCGGCGATGACCGGTGAGGCCGCGGGGCTGCGGGAGCACGCCGTCCGCCCGCCGGTCCCGGCGGAGGCCCCGGTGGTCCTCGACGTACGGGGCCTGTGCGACGGCGATGTCTACCAGGACGTCGACCTGCGGGTACGGGCCGGGGAGATCGTGGGGCTGGCGGGCCTGGGCGGCAGCGGGAAGACCGAGCTCGCCGAGACCATCGCCGGGCTGCGCGCTCCCGAGGACGGGACCCTGGAGGTGGCCGGGAGCCGTCCGCGCCCCGGGAGCGTGCCGGAGTCGCTGGCAGCCGGGGTGGGCTTCGTACCCCGCGACCGCCACCACCAGGGGCTCGTTCCCCTGATGTCCATCGCCGACAACACCACGATGACCGTGCCCGAGCGGCTCGGTCAGGCGGGCTTCGTCAGCGGCCGGCGCAGGGACGCACTGGCCCGCGAGATGATCACGAATCTCGCGATCAAGACACCCGGCCCGGAACTCCCCGTCTTCGGGCTGTCCGGCGGCAACCAGCAGAAGGTCGTGATGGCCCGCGCCCTGGCCAGCGACCCTCGCCTGCTCGTACTGATCACGCCGACCGCCGGAGTCGACGTCCGGTCGAAGGAGTTCCTGCTCGGCAAGGTCGAGGAGATCGCCGACAACGGAACCGGCGTCGTGATCGCCTCCGATGAACTTGACGACCTGCGGCTGTGCAACCGGGTGCTCGTGATGTTCCACGGCCGCGTCGTCGCGGAACTGGCCGCCGGCTGGCACGACCACGAGATGGTGGCCGCCATGGAAGGAGTCGACCTCGATGCCTGACAGCACCACCGCTCACGCCACGACGGGACACCTGCCGAGCCCGCCGGCGCCGGAGGAGGCGGGAAGGCGCCGCCGGGCGATCCCCCTGGCGCGGCTGCGGGACTTCGCGCTCGTCCCCGCGATCATCGTGATCGCGATCGTCGGGCAGATCGTCAACCCGATCTTCCTGCAGAGCGACAACCTGATCAACATCCTGCAGACCATGTCGGAGATCTCGCTGCTCGTCCTGGCGCAGACGCTCGTGCTCATCGCCGGCAGGATGGACCTGTCGCTCGAGTCGACCTTCGGGCTCGCCCCCGGCGTGGCCGCATGGCTGACGGTCGCCGCCGGAACGGGACCCGGGCTCGGGCTGCTGCCCGGCGCCTGGGGAATCCCCGTCACCCTCGCGGTGGGAGTGCTGATCGGGGCGGTGAACGCGCTGTTCATCGTCCGCTTCGGGCTCAACGGTTTCATCGTCACCCTGGGCATGCTCATCGTGCTGCGTGGCCTCCTCACCGGCATCTCCGGCGGGCAGACCTTCTTCAACCTCCCGGAATCGATGACCTACCTCGGCTCGGCCATGTGGCTCGGCGTGCCCGCGTCCATCTGGATATGCCTGCTGCTGTTCGCCGCCGGCGTCGTGGTCATGGGATTCACCCGGTTCGGCCGGGCGCTCTACGCGATCGGCGGAAACGTCGACGCCGCGAAGGCGGCCGGGATCCGCACCGACCGGGTGCTGTGGATCGTGCTGATCTCCGCCAGCCTGCTGGCCGCGATCGGCGGTCTCCTGCTGACGGGCCGGCTCGCCTCCGTGGCCGCCGCACAGGGCGACGGCGCGATCTTCACGGTGTTCGCCGCCGCCGTCATCGGCGGAGTCAGCCTCAACGGAGGCAAGGGCACGGTGTTCGGCGCGTTCACCGGCATCCTGTTGCTCTACATGATCCAGAACGTCCTCACCCTCGCGGGCGTCCCCGCGCAGTGGATCCAGGCGCTCAACGGGGCGATCATCCTCACCGCGCTCGCGATCTCCCGCCTCACCGGCGGCAAGTCGCAGGAATGACGAGAAGGGGAGGCCGGTCCCCGGACCGGCCTCCCCCGCTCATCGCCGCGTACGGGTTGGAAGTCCTCGGAGGCGAGATGGCCGGAAGCCCGTCAGGACGGGAGCAGCGGCAGCAGCGCGTTGAGGCGTCCGGACGCGAAACCGGACAGGTCCAGCGAGCAGAAGGTGAAGCCGGCGCCGCGGACCGCGGCATCCACGCGCTCGCGCAACTCGCACGCGCGCGGGATCTCAGTGGCCGGAACCTCGACCCGGGCGAGCGTGCCGCCGGAATGGGCGCGCACCCGGCACACCGGGAAGCCGAGATCGCGCAGCGCGCCCTCGGCGGTCTCGATCCTGCGCAGGACCTCCGGCGTGACGGGGTCGCCGTAACTCACCCGCGAGGCCAGGCAGGGCGCGGCAGGTTTGTCCGCGGTGACCAGGCCGAGCTCCCGGCTGACCGCGCGGACGTCGGCCTTGGTGAGCCCGGCCTCCACCAGCGGCGCGATGGCCCCGCGCTCGGCCGCGGCCCGCTGTCCGGGGCGGTGGTCGCCGAGGTCGTCGAGGTTGGTGCCGAGCGCGATCCGGGCACCCATGGCGGCCGCCAGCGGCGTGAGCGCGTCGAACAGCGCCGACTTGCAGTGGTAGCAGCGGTCGGCGCCGTTGGCGGCGTACTCGGGCCGGTCGGCCTCGTCCGTGCACACCTCCAGATGCGCCAGCCCGTGGGCGCGCGCGAAGTCACGGGCCGCGGCCCGCTCGGAGGCGGCCAGGCTGGGTGAGACCGCGGTGACGGCCAGTGCGCGCCTGCCGAGCGCCCTCGCGGCGGCGAAGGCGAGCAACGCGGAGTCGGCGCCGCCGGAGTAGGCGACGACGACCGCGTCCTCACGGCGCAGCCGGGCCGTCAGCCGGTCCATGGCGTCGCTCACCGCGCCCGTCTGGCCGGCGTCCTGGGTCCTCTCTCCGGTGGAAGCGGGACGATCAGCCACGAGCGGCCTCGCCTTCGAAGGCACGTGGGACGGTGAGACTCTCCTCGACGCCGAGGACGTGCAGGGCGGCGTGGAGCCTGGCCCGCTCGGAGTCCCGCGCCAGCAGAGCCCGATGGACGGCCCGGTGCTCCCGGAGCGTGCGGTGAACGGCCTCGGGATCGCTCATGCCCCGCCAGATGCGGGCGCGTACGGTGCGGCCGGACATGTTCTGGATGACGGCGGCGAGGACGGCGTTGCCGCAGTGGGAGGCGATGAGGGCGTGGAAATCCTGGTCGAGAGCGATCAGCTTCTCGTGGTCGACGGGATCGCAGGCGGCGACCGTCTCGGCCTCGTCGAGCAGATCGCCCAGGCGGACGAGATCGGCGTCAGGGATGCGCGTGGCCGCCAGCGCCGTCGCCTCCGCCTCCAGAATCCTGCGCACGTGCAGGAACTCCCCCGCCCCGGCGTCCAGGTGGATGTCGGCGACGAAACTCATCCCGTCGAGCAGCAGGTCGGGAGAGAGGCTGGTGACGTAGGTGCCGTCGCCCTGCCGCGTCTGCAGGACCCGCATGGCGACCAGCGCGCGCACGGCCTCGCGCAGCGTGTTGCGGGCGACACCGAGCTGTTCGGCCAGATTCTTCTCGACGGGGAGCTTCTGCCCCGGACGCAACTCCCCATCGATGATCATCTGCTTGATCGTGTCGATCGCCGTCTCGATGACGCCCACGTCAGCCTCCCCAATGGTGACCATCAGGGTAGCGGTACGCGACGATCGACTCTGAGTGCATACGAGCGCTGTAACCGGGCTTCTCAGGCAGCAGGTAGCGGCCGCGCTCGATGCGGACGGGGTCGGTGAAGTGCTCGTGCAGGTGGTCGACGTACTCCAGGACGCGGCCCTCCAGACTGCCGCTCACGCACACGTAGTCGACCACGGCCATGTGCTGGACCAGCTCGCACAGACCGACACCGCCCGCGTGAGGGCAGACCGGCACGCCGAACTTGGCGGCCATCAGCAGCACCGGGACGATCTCGTTGACCGACGCGAGGCGGCAGGAGTCGATCTGGCAGAAGTCGATCGCGCCCGCCTGCAGGAGCTGCTTGAACATCACGCGGTTGTGGCAGTGCTCTCCGGTGGCGACGCCGACGGGGGCGACCGCCTTGCGGATGGCCGCGTGGCCGAGCACGTCGTCGGGGCTGGTCGGCTCCTCGATCCACAGCGGCTCGTACGGCGCGAGCCGGTTGACCCACTCGATGGCCTGGGGCACGTCCCACACCTGGTTGGCGTCGATCATCAGGACGCGGTCGCCGAGCTCCTCCCGGGCGATCGACAGCCGGCGAACGTCGTCCTCCACGTTGGCGCCGACCTTGAGCTTGACGTGCGTCCAGCCGTCGGCGACGGCCTGGCGGCACAGACGGCGGAGTTTGCCGTCGTCGTAGCCGAGCCAGCCCGGAGAGGTCGTGTACGCCGGGTAGCCGTGCTCGGCCAGCTCGGCGATCCGCTCCTCGCGCGTGGGGGCGAGCCGGGCCAGCATCGCGACGGCCTCGGCGGGGGTCAGCACATCGGACAGATAACGGAAGTCGCAGGCGGCGACCAGTTCCTCGGGCGTCATGTCGGCGACGAAGCGCCACAGGGGTTTGCCGGCCCGGCGGGCCGCCAGGTCCCACGCCGCATTGAGGACGCCCGCGGCGGACAGATGCACCACGCCCTTCTCCGGCCCGAGCCAGCGCATCTGGCTGTCGGCCATGATCTCCCGGTAGAGGCCGCCGAGGTTCCCGGCCAGCTCGTCGACGTCGCGCCCGGCCAGCCGCGCCCCGATCTGCCGGGCGGCGGCCACGCACAGATCGTTGCCCCGCCCGATCGTGAACGTCAGACCGTACCCCGCCAGGTCGCCGTCGTCGGTCTCCAGCACCACGTACGCCGCGGAGTAGTCGCCGTCCGGGTTCATGGCGTCCGAGCCGTCGAGCGTCGCGGAGGTCGGGAACCTGATGTCGATCACGTTCACAGAGGTGATCGTCGGCATGGGCGAACTCCAATTGATCCGATGAATATGAATGGAACAGTAGGATCGCGCCGGGAGAAGGTCAAGACAAGTCGGCAGATATCCAACCAAAGGCTTTACTTCAACCCGATGAATCTGGCAGGCTCGGCACGTCGTACGGCCCTGTGAACCAGCGGAGAGGCCAAGATCGTGAAGCTGTTGCGGGTGGGTCCGGTGGGTGAGGAGCGACCCTGTGTGCTGGCACCGGATGGGCGGGTGTTCGATCTGTCGTCGGTGACGGGCGACATCGATGGCGGGTTCCTCGGCGGGGGGCGGGGTCGAGCGGGTGCGGTCGGCGCTGGCGGAGGGGCGGTTGCCGGAGGCCGGGCCGTATGAGCGGGTGGGGGCGCCGGTGGCCGGCCGGGGGAAGATCGTGTGTATCGGGTTGAACTATTCCGATCACGCGGAGGAGACGGGGGCGGCGATCCCGGCGGAGCCGGTGGTGTTCATGAAGGCGTCCAACACGGTGGTCGGTCCCGATGACGAGGTGCTGGTGCCGCGCCGGAGTGTGAAGACCGACTACGAGGTCGAGCTTGCGGTGATCCTCGGCCGTACGGCGCGATACCTGGAATCCCCGGAGGCGGCGGCGGACGTGATCGCGGGGTATGCGATCGCCAACGACGTGTCGGAGCGGGAGTTCCAGAACGAGCGTGGGGGTCAGTGGGACAAGGGCAAGTCGTGTGAGACGTTCAATCCGCTGGGTCCGTGGCTGGTGACGCCGGATGAGGTGGGTGATCCGCAGGCGCTGGGGTTGCGGTTGTGGGTCAACGGGGAGCTGCGGCAGAACGGGAGCACCAAGAACCAGATCTTCGGGGTGCATCACGTGATCTGGTATCTCAGCCAGTTCATGGTGCTGGAGCCGGGTGATGTGGTGAACACCGGCACCCCGGCGGGTGTGGCGCTGGGGCGCACGCCGCAGGCCTACCTGCGGGCGGGCGATGTGGTGGAGCTGGAGATCGACGGTCTGGGCCGCCAGCGCCAGCGGATAGGCCAGGCATGAGTGGGAGTGAGTTCGAGGGGCTGGTGGCGATCGTCACCGGTGGGGCTTCGGGCATCGGCAGGGCGGTCGCCGAGGAGCTGACCGCGCGGGGCGCCCACGTCGCCGTCCTGGACCTGCACGGCACCGAGTTCGTGTGTGATGTGACCGACGACGCCTCCGTACGGCGGGCGGTGGCGGCCGTGGCGGAACGGTACGGGCGGATCGACGTGCTGGTGAACAACGCCGGTATCGGCGCGCAGGGCACGGTGGCCGGCAACGACGACGCCGAGTGGCTGCGCGTGTTCGACCTCAACGTGGTGGGGATCGCGCGGGTGACCCGGGCGGCGCTGCCCCACCTGCGTGAGTCGCCGCACGCCGCGATCGTCAACACCTGTTCGGTCGCGGCGGCGGTGGGGTTGCCGCAGCGGGCGTTGTATTCGGCGTCCAAGGGGGCGGTGCTGGCGCTGACGCGGGCGATGGCGGCCGACCACATCCGTGAGGGGATCCGGGTCAACTGCGTCAGCCCGGGCACGGTGGACACCCCGTGGGTGGGGCGGTTGCTGGAGACCGCGCCCGATCCGGAGGCCGAGCGGGCGGCGTTGTGCGCCCGGCAGCCGCACGGCCGCCTGGTGACGGCGCAGGAGGTCGCCCACGCGGTGGCCTACCTGGCCAGTCCGCGGGCGGGGTCGACGACCGGGGTCGAGCTGGCCGTGGACGGCGGGATGGCCGGTCTGCGGCTGAGGCCGGTGACCTCGTGACGGCCGGCGAGCGCACCCGCCAGGGTCGGGTGGCGGTGGTGTGGTGGGCAGGCTGGGGCGGTACGGGCTGGGGACCGCGCCGCTTGCGGGGCTGTTCGCGCCGGTGAGCGAACAGCAGGCCGAGCAGGTGCTGGCCGCCGCCTGGCAGGCCGGGATCCGCTACTTCGACACCGCGCCGCACTACGGCAGCGGGCTGGCCGAACAGCGTCTGGGGCGGTTCCTGCGCGGCCTGCCCGACGCGGGGGATGCGGTCGTGTCCACGAAGATCGGCCGTGTGCTGGTGCCCGGCCAGGGCGAGGAGGAGGGCTTCCCCGGCCGCACCGGGTTCGTGCGGGTGCGGGACTACAGCCGCGACGGCGTGCTGCGCTCCCTGGACGACAGCCTGAACCGGACCGGGCTCGACCGGTTCGACCTGGTGTTCATCCACGACCCGGACGACCACTGGGAGCAGGCCGCGGGTCAGGCGTACCCGGCGCTGGCGGAGCTGCGCGACCAGGGGGTGATCGGCGCGATCGGCGCCGGGATGAACCAGGCCGAGATGCTGACCCGGTTCGTCCGCGAGACCGATCTGGACGCGGTGCTGGTCGCGGGACGCTACACCCTGCTCGACCGCACCGCTGCCGCCGATTTGCTGCCCGAATGCGAGCGGCGCGGCGTCGCCGTCATCGCGGGCGGGGTGTTCAACAGCGGCATCCTCGCCGGCGGCACCACCTACGACTACGACACCGCCCCGCCCGCCGTGCTGGAGCGGGCGCGTGAGCTGGGACGCATCTGCGCCTCCCACGGCGTCCCGCTGCCCGCCGCGGCCCTGCGCTTCCCCCACCGCCACCCCGCCGTGACCACCGTCCTGATCGGCGCACGCAGCGCGGAGGAGATCGCCGAGGATCTGGAGCTGGCGGCGGCGGACATCCCGGAAGCGCTCTGGGAGGACCTGGACCATGTGGGTTGACCTCGCCTACGGCGCCGGCGGGCTCGCGGTGGACCTGCCCGACGAACGGACCACGGTGATCACCCCGGTCGCGCGGCCCGCGGCGGCGGACGAGGCGGCCGAGCTGCGCCGAGCCCTGCGCGAGCCGGTCGCGGGCCCGCCGCTGCGTGAGCGGGTGCGGCCCGGCCAGACGGTGGCGATCTCCGCCTGCGACGGCACGAGACCCCAGCCGCGGCACCTGATGATCCCGGCGATCCTGGCCGAGCTGGACGGGATCGTCAGCCTGGACGACGTCGTGATCCTGGTGGCCACCGGCACCCACCGCGGCAACACCGAGGCCGAACTGCGCGCGATGTTCGGCGACCAGGTCGTGGACGCCGTACGGATCGTCAACCACGACGCACGTGACGCGTCGTCCCTGAGGTGGATGGGCCGACACGGCAAGGACGTACCGGTCTGGCTGAACCGGGAGTGGACCGACGCCGACGTGCGGATCACGACGGGGTTCGTCGAGCCGCACTTCTTCGCCGGGTTCTCCGGCGGTCCGAAACTGGTCGCGCCCGGGCTCGCCGCCCTGGAGACCGTGCTCACGCTGCACGACGCGGCCCGCATCGGCGATCCCCGGGCGACCTGGGGAGTCATCGAGGGCAACCCGGTGCACGACGACGTCCGTGCCATCGCCGCCGCGACCGGCGTCACTTTCGCCCTCGACGTCGTGCTCAACCGCGAACAGAAGATCGTGCAGGCGTTCGGCGGCGACCTGCTGCCGATGCACGCCGCCGCCACCGCCGCCGCCCGCGCCGCCGCGATGCGCCCGGTTCGCGAACTGTTCGACGTGGTGGTGACGACGAACGCGGGCTTCCCGCTCGACCAGAACCTCTACCAGTCCGTCAAGGGGATGAGCGCCGCCGCCCAGGTCGTCAGGCCCGGCGGGACCATCGTCTGCGCCGCCGAGTGCCGGGACGGCTTCCCCGACCACGGCTCCTACCGGGACGTGCTCACCTCCGCGGCCTCCCCGGACGCGCTGTTCGAGGAGATCTCCCGCCGCACCGAGACGGTGCCCGACCAGTGGCAGGTCCAGATCCAGGCCCGCGTCCAGCGGCACGCCCGCGTGATCATGCACACCTCGCACCTGAGCGACGCCGACCTCGCCGCCGCCCACCTGGAGCAGACCGGCGACATCTCCGCCACCGTGCGCGCCCTGCCCGGACGGGTCTGCGTCCTGCCGGAGGGGCCGATGACCATTCCCTACCTCGCGGGAGAGTGACGTGCTCCGCTGTCCCCTGCCCCACCCGCCGCTGCTGTCCGCCCTCGCGTACGTCGTACCCGCATGAACGAGGCACTCGACCTCGGTTACGCCCGCGTGGACCTCGGCCGCGAGCGCGCCAGGGGCTGCCCGAGATCGTCTACGGCCCGGGCAAACAGGCGAGCGAGATCGCCGGGATCGTCACCGCTCTTCTCGGCCGGAACACCGGGCCGGTCCTGGTGACGCGGATCGAACCCGGCATGGCCGCCGCCGTGTGCGCGCTCGTGTCCGGCGGCGCGTACGACCCGGACGCCCGGCTGCTGGTCTGGCGCGAGGCGCGGCGGATCGAGCACACGGTCGCCGTGGTCACGGCCGGAACCGCCGACGGTCCCGTCGCGGCGGAGGCGGCGGCCGTCGCCTCCGCGCTCGGCCTGCGGACCACCATGGTCAGGGACGTCGGGGTGGCCGGACTGCACCGCGTGCTCGCCGCCACCGATGACCTGCGCGCGGCCGACAGCGTGATCGTCGTCGCCGGCATGGAGGGCGCTCTGGCCAGCGTCGTCGGCGGTCTCGTCGAGACGCCGGTGATCGCGGTGCCAACCTCCACCGGATACGGCGCGGCACTGGAGGGCGTCACGGCGCTGCTGGCCATGCTGACCTCCTGCGCCGCCGGGATCACCGTGGTCAACATCGACTCCGGCTTCGGCGCCGCCCTCGCGGCGTACCGCCTCACCCGGAGGGCGTCGCGGGCGGCGCCGGCTCCGGCGGGCGAGGAGGGCCCTCAGGCGGCGGACACGGCATCCGGGACGTGCCGATGATCCTCTACCTCAACCCGTTCACCGGCCTCGCCGGCGACATGCTGCTCGGCGCGTTGCTCGACGCCGGCGCCTCGCTCGACGCCGTACGGCAGGCGGTCGCCGCGACCGGGCTCACCGGCTGGCGGCTCGACGCCGAGCGGGTGCGCACCGGAGCGCTGACCGCCACCCGCGTGCGGATCGAGGTCGACGACGACGCCACCGAGCGCCCGGCCGCGGAACTGATCGCGATGGCGGCCCGGACCGGCCTGACCGTGGCGGAGGCGGCGCTGACCGCGATCGCCGAGGTGGAGGGCGCGCTGCACGGCGTGCCGGCCGCCGACGTCCACCTGCACGAGCTCGGCGGGCACGACACGCTGATCGACGTCGTCGGATGCGCGGCGGCGCTGCGCGACCTCCGGGTGACGCGCGTGCATTCCGCGCCGCTGCCGCTCGGCGGCGGCACCGTGCACACCCGCCACGGCGTGCTGCCCCGTCCCGGCCCCCCGCCACGCTCGCCCTGCTGACCTCACCCCGTCACCGGCCGTCGTCGAGGCCATCGGCCGTGCCCTCGGCTCGACGACGCGGGACGCGCGCATCTGCACGACCTCATCGGCATCACCGCGGCGCCCGTACGGCGACGAGCCCGC
>NZ_MWJN01000048.1:0-65177 GCF_002027145.1 Microbispora sp. GKU 823
CTCGGCCCAGCGCAGCTCGCAGCCCGCCGTGACCACCGGATACCAGTCCCGCAGCGCCGCACCCCGCTCCAGTGCGCCGGCCAGCGCCTCCAGCATCGCGGCATGCGACGGCCAGCCCATCGGGCCGTCGTGCTTCAGCTTCTCCTGCCACGAGGCCTCGCCCACGCGGCCCGTACGCGGCTCGACGAACAACTCCCGGCCGCCGGCGTCACTGCCGATGGCCAGGAGGCTGCCATGCCACACCCCGTGCTCGGGGTCGGCCGCGTCCGGGTCGCCCCTCATCACCAGGTCCTCGCACTTGCTCCCGTTGACGTAGTCGATGTCGGACACCCCGAGCAGGCCGTACGACCGCGGGAGCCGGAACCCCGCCCCGAGGTTGCCGTCGGCGCCGTCATGACGCAGATAGGAGGCGTACAGGTCGTCGGGAAGGCGGCGGCCGTGCGTGGCCTCCCACCGGGCGAGGTCCTGCGGGCCGGCGCCGAACTTGAGCTGCCGCAGCGTGGCCGAGGCGTGCGCGCCCAGCCAGCGTTCGATGCGGTCCCACGCCTGGTTCACCCGCGCGGTGACCGCCGGATCGAGCGTACGAGGGGTGTACGTGGGTTCCCCGTACGCGGGTTCCGTGCTCATGGCGCCGGGCTGCCGCAGCGCATTGGACTTGGGCACGCTCCAGTCGTCCCGCCAACGGATCGGCGGGCAGCCGACCGCCTCCGCCTCCTCCGGAGTGAGCGCGTCGGCCTTGACCTTCGCTTCGAACTCGGGATCACCGCAGGACAGCGACGTAGAACCACCGAAGGATATGGACAGACACCGCACCGTGTCCTCCATCAGGTCCGGCTCGCCCACGAGTCCTGCCATCAGGAGCACGGCAACGAGCGCCGGCCGTACGACACGCGCCCACCGGAGTCCGATCACCCGCGCACTTTATCGATCTTGCTGGTCCGCTCGCAGGTGCCACTTGAGAACGCGCGCGATCCGCTCGCCCAGCGCGTCGTACGCCCGCTCGATCAGCACCGCCAGCTCGTGGCGGAGCGGCTCGGGGGGTCCCTCGTACGCGGTGGCCGCCTGCCGGTCGAGCCAGTTGCGCACGTCCGCCCGCGCCCGCTCGCGGAGCGACTCGTCCGGCCCCGCCAGCAGGATCAGGTCGGCCTTGAGGCGGTTCCACACGTGCGTCCCGGCGAGCAACCGGTAGGCCGCTCGCCGTACGTGAGGCGGGCGGTCACTGTCGAACAAGGGCCACAAGCGGCCCTCGGGCGGGGGCGCGGTGCGCAACGCCTCGGCAGCGCGGCGGACGACGATCGGCGCGGGATCGACGAGCATCGCGGTGAGGTCGGCCTGTGCCCCCAGGCGGGACGCCGCACGTACGGCATCTGCCCGCACGCGGGGGTTCTCGTCGGCCAGGTAAGGCAGGACGGTCGGGGCGTCGGCGGGAGTGCCGCACTCACCCAGCCCCGCGACCAGGTGTCGTAGTCCGTGGCCCGGTCGCTCGTTCAGCAGGTGGCGGTAGAACTCCGCCGGGTCGCCGCCGGCCCGCCGCACCGCCCACTGCGCGGTCAGCCGCACGACCGAGGAGCCGTCGCCGAGCATCCGTTCTCCGTGCTCCGGCGCGCCGAGCCGCACCAGGGCGGTCAGCGCTGTGGCGCGCACCCGGGCCGCCCGGTTCGCCAGCAGCCGCCGCAGCAGGTCGGGACGGTCCAGCCCGGCGACCGTCTCCGCGCACAGCGTCCGGCAGGTCACGTCTTCCTCGCGCTGCGCCGCGTGAATCAGGTCCGCCTCGCTGAGACGCCCGCCGTCGAGGCAGGCCCGGTAGGCGAACCGGCGCGTCGGGATGTCGGCGCTGCTCCGCAGGGCCGCGAGGACCTCGTCGCTCGCCCGCGTGATCGCGTTGCGCACCATGCGGACGACCGCTTCGCCGCGTCGCCGTCCCCCCAGCCGTACGGCGACCGGCGCGACGGTCTCCAGGGCGGCCGCGGTGGGCGCCGCGAGCGCCTGTTGCAGGACGTCCGCCGCCGCCGACCGCACCTCGGGCACCCAGTCGGCGGCCCGGATCACCAGGATCGGCAGCAGCCGCGGATCGTGACGCATGGCGGGGTGCCGGACGGCGCGCTCCCGCTCGTGGCCGTCGTGGGCGCAGGCCGCCGCCAGTACGGCGAGCGAGGTGTCCGGTACGGGGGGCTTGCGACGCAGGCGCCACAGCCCGCGCGGCTCAGGCGCCGTGGCGACTGTGGGTGCTTCGTACCACGTCGCACGCCGCGCGGGGTCGAGCTCGGACCACAGCCAGGGCGGGGCCGCCGCCAGGGCGTCGAGAGCGCGCTCGGCGTGCTCGCGATCGGCCGCCGCCCGGAGCAGTGCCGTCCACAAGTCCCACAGCACGTACAGGTGACCCGGCGCGGCCCTGGCGATGAGCGTCTCGACGGTTTCGACCACCGCACCATGATCCACGCTGTGGAGGTCCTCGCCGGCCGGGCTCGAACCGGCGCCCACCCGGGCCCGAGCCGGGCGCTCTACCGCTGAGCTACGACGAGGCCGCTCCATCGTGTGAGCCCGCCGGCCGGGCTCGAACCGGCGCCCACCCGGATGAGCCGGGCGTTCTACCTCTGAGCCGTTTTACTGCTGCGCTGCGGCGGGCCGGGTACCAGTCTGCTCGACCGTCCCCGGCCACGCCACGGATTAATTCGTCTCCACGATCGGAGGCAGGTCGCCGGTCACGACGCCGCCCTGAAGCCCGCGCAGGGCGTCCGGAGCCAGGTCGGGCCTGACGGTCCGGCCGCTGAACACCCCGGCTCGGCGCAGCAGGGCCGCCCACACCGGATCGGCGACGGCGACCCCGTGGACAAGCTCGGGGGTGGGCCGGAACACCGCGACACGGCGCTTGGGCGCGGGCGCGGTCCAGCCCGACTTCTCCGGGTCGAGCCCCGCCGTACGGCAGGCCGCCTCGACGTCCGCGCGGGTGCAGGACGCCGTGCCGTCCAGCACCTCCCACGGCGGCGGCAGCGCGGCCCAGACCCGGGTGCCGGGATCGACGTCGCCGCCGGTCGAGCGGTGCCAGGCTGCCAGGTCCGCGGCCATCAGCCGCATCGCCTTGCCGGGGCAGGACACGTCCAGCAACTCCAGGGCGTCCAGTGCGGCGAGGCATGCCAGCCACCCGGCTCGGGCGGCGTTGTAGGCCCCCGCGAGAGAGTTCCACGTGCTGGAGTCGTCGCCGGGCCGGACGATCATCGTCGTCCGGTCCATGGCCGGCCGCCAGCGCCGGCCCAGGAGCCGGGCAGTGTGCCGCATGACCGCGGACCACTGACCGAGCAGCCGTCCCCGCTCCCCGTCGGTGAGGCGGTCCAGCACGTCGCGTGTGGGCCGGACCTGCGCGATCATCCACCAGTCCGCGTCGTCTCCGCACCGGCGGAGCAGGACTTCCGCGATCTCGTCGAACGGATTGTCCCGCCCGGAGAGGCTGAACTCGCGGCGCAGTTTGCGGCGCGCCGTGTAGTACGCGACGAAGCAGGCGGCGTCCGGGTCCGCGACGAACCGCTCCAGCGGAACGCGTGCGCCGAAGCCGGTGACAGCGATCAGCAGCAGCCGCCGCTTTTCCCGCTCGACCTCGAGCGTGTCCGCCTTGGCGGCGATGCGGCGCAGCATGCGGAACCGGCGGTTGTACTGCCGCTTCGACAGGTCCATCCCGGCGCCTCCCGGGCCTCACGGTTGAGCCGGTCGGCCAGGAAGTCGGTCCGGTCGGGCGTCCACTCGATGGTGCGCCCGACCGTGCCGGCGTACGCCAGCAGGGAGTCGGGGTCGTCGGGGTCCACCTCCGCCGGAGCGCCGAACAGCCGGGTGGCCGTGGCCACCTGACGCGCTCCGCCGACAGGGCGTGCGTAGTCGCTCGACATCGAGGTGAACCACGCGGAGCCGCGCGAGGAGTGCCGGGCGGCGCGGCCCAGCACGAGGCGCTCACGGACCGACAGCCGTCCGGCCAGCGCCTCGAGGACCAGTTCGGCGACGTCCTCCGGCCGGTAGCGGCGGTCCAGCGAGCCGTGCAGCTCGACGAGCGCGTCCCGGCGGGAGCGCTCGGAACCCTTGCGGTGCTTCATGCCCGCCATGATGGCCGCGTGTCCGCCCGGGAATCGATCGGTTATCCGGCGGCCCGCGAAAAGCCGTTGGGCGTACGGGCTGGGAGGAGAGAGACTTCCACGTATGGAGACCATCTCGGCGGCGCGGCTCACGCTGTGGCCGCTGACGGCGCAGGACGCGGACGAGATGGCGGAGGTGCTGGCGGGGGAGGAGCTGTACGCCTTCATCGGCGGAGCCGCGCCCACCCCGGCGGAACTACGCGCCCGGTACGCCGCGCTCGAAGCCCGCAGGTCCCCGGACGGACGGCAGGAGTGGCTCAACTGGATCATCCGCCGCGACACCGACGGACGGGCGGTCGGCTACGTGCAGGCCACCGTGGCGGACGGCGGGCGGCGAGCCGAGGTGGCGTGGGTCGTGGGGACCGCCTGGCAGGGCCGGGGGTACGCCTCGGAGGCGGCGGCGGCCCTCGCCGAATGGTTGCGTGCGCGCGGCGTCGCCCGCATCGAGGCCCACATCCACCCCGATCATCACGCGTCCATGACGGTGGCCGGCCGGATCGGCCTGCTGCCCACCGAACATTTCGAGGACGGCGAGCGCCTGTGGACCTGGGAACGACCAGGCGGGGTGCGGCGGGAGGCCGGAGTCTGACCTTCGCGCATACGTGCGCCCATTCCGGCAGCGGGTGGCGAAATCGAGCACCCGCTCAGCGGGAACGGAGACCGTCGAGCGCTACCTCGATGTACCGCCGCCAATCGCCCGCGGCGTTGCGGATGACCGCCGCCAGGCCGCAGATGACCATGTTGACGTCCCCGGTCGTCACCTCCCGCCCAACCGTGCCGTGCGCCTGCGCCCGGTCGAGCAGCTCCCCGGCGATGGCGAGCAGCGCCTCGCGGGTCTCTTCCCGCGGCTCGCCCGAGCCCATGGCCTTCTCGATGACCTCGGACATGCCGCGATCGTCCGCCAGCACCTCGCCCACGTGGTGCAGGAGACGGGCCAGGCCGTCAGCCGGATCGTCGGCGTCGGCCAGCCGGCGTGCGGCGGCGATGATGCCGGCGGCCCGGTGCTCGGCGATGGCCTCGATCAGGGCCTCCCGGGTCGGGAACTTGCGATAGAGGGTCCCGACGCCGACGCCCGCCACTCGTGCGACCTCCGACATCTGCACGTCGTGGCCGGACTCGGCGAACAACGCGCGTGCCGCCTCCAGGACGCGATCTCGATTGCGCTCGGCGTCGGTACGCGTCCTGCGCCGCGGCTGCGGGGTTGACATCCCAAACGATCCTCTGCCTAGACTCCGATACGGAATGCGGATTCCTTATTCCGTATTATGCATGAGAGGTCGACACGATGTCGAAGGAGCGTTTCACCCTGCTCTCACCGCATCACGAGCGGTCGACGGGGCGTTCCGGCCGGGCGCTGCTGGTGTGGGGATTGCTGGTGGTGGCGGCGAACCTACGGCCGAGCTTGACCGCTGTCGGGCCGTTGCTGGAGCGCGTACAGGCCGATCTGGAACTGGCTCCGGCCGTGGCGGGCCTGCTGAGCACGCTGCCCTTGCTGGCGTTCGCGGTGATATCACCGATGGTTCCGCGGCTGGCGGCGCAGTGGGGACCCGAGCGGCTCCTCTGGGGTGCGCTCGTGGTGCTGACCCTCGGGATCGCCATCCGGTGGGCGCCGACGGCGATCGCGCTGTTCGCCGGGACCGTGCTGATCGGGTCGGGGATCGCCGTGGGCAACGTGCTGCTGCCGAGCCTGATCAAGCGCGATTTCCCCACGAGAGTGGGCCTGCTGACCAGCGCGTACGCCACGGTCATGGGGGCGGTCGCCGCGGTGGCTTCCGGAGTGGCGGTACCGATGAGCCAGGTCGCCCCTGGTGGTTGGCACACGGCGTTGGGGTGCTGGATCGTTCCCGCGTTGGTGGCTGTCGTGCTGTGGCTTCCGCAGGTGCGGACTTCGCGGCCGGCCGCTGAGACGGTTCGCGGACACCGGCTGCCGTGGAGATCGGCGCTGGCGTGGGCGGTCACGGCGTTCATGGGACTGCAGTCGCTGGGCTTCTACGTCGTCGTCACGTGGTTGCCTCAGGTGTTCCAGGACAGTGGAGTGAGCGCGGCGGCGGCGGGATGGCTGCTGTTCGTGTTCCAGGCGGTCGCGGTGGCGACCAGCCTGGCGGTGCCCGCCGCGCTGCGGTGGGCGCGTGACCAGCGTGCGGTGGCGACGGCGAGTTCGGTGGTCCTGCTCGCCGGCTACCTCGGGCTTCTGGCGGTGCCGGGATGGGCACTGCTGTGGAGCGTCGTCCTCGGACTGGGCGGCGGAGCCTGCCTGGTGCTCGCATTGGCCTTCCTCAGCCTGCGCGCCCAGGACGCGACCGTGGCGGGCGCGTTGTCGGCGATGGCGCAGTCGATCGGTTACCTGCTGGCCGCCGCAGGACCGGTGATTTTCGGGTTGCTGCACACCGTCGGCTCGGGCTGGCAGGCACCGATCATTCTGATGTGTGTCGCCGCGGCCGGCCAGGTGATCGTCGCGATGGTGGCCGGCGGGGCACGGTGCCGCCGGCCGAAGCCCCTTCGCCCGGGCGTTAACCCCGGCGCACTCCTCCTGGTTTGATGGAGGCTCCGGCGGTCCTCGGGGAGGCGGGCATGGAGACGGCGGAGTGGTACCGGTACTTCGCGGAGCGGGAGGTCAGGGGGCACAGCCCGGCCTACGAGGCGCTCGCCCTCGGGATCGCCGCCGACCCCGGGCTGCTCGAACTCATCGACGGTCTGCCGGAGCCGAAGAGACAACCGAACCTGCTGCTTGCCGCCGTGCGCTTCCTCTGCGGGCCGTACGACGAGTTCGGCCGGTTCCGCGAGTGGACCGTACGCCACTGGACCGAGGTGCGGGAGACGATGCTCGCCCGGCGGACGCAGACGAACGAGGCGGGCCGGTGTGCGAGCCTGCTGCCGGTGCTGGCGACGCTGCCGCAGCCGCTGGCCCTGGTGGAGGTGGGCGCCTCGGCGGGGCTGTGCCTCTACCCCGACCGCTACCGCTACCGGTACGACGACGGGCCCGAGATCGGACCGGCAGAAAGCCCCGTTCTGCTCACCTGCCGGACGAACGGGAAGGTGCCGGTGCCGGAGCGCCTCCCCGAGGTCGTGTGGCGGGCCGGGCTGGATCTCAACCCCATCGACGTACGCGACGACGAGGCGGTGCGCTGGCTGGAGTGCCTGGTGTGGCCGGAACAGGCGGACCGGCTCGCGCGGCTGCGCGGGGCGGTGCGGATGGCGAGGCAGGACCCGCCGCGTCTGGTGCGCGGGGACGCCGCGGCGGCCCTGCCCGATCTCGTCGCCGCCGCGCCCGCCGGGGCGACGGTCGTCGTCTTCCACAGCGCGGTTATGCCCTACCTGGACGCCGGGGCGCGGGACCGCTTCGTGGCGCTCGTACGCGGCCTTCGGGCAGGGGGCCTGCCGGTGCGGTGGATCTCCAACGAGGGCTCGCCCCGGCTGCCCTCCCTTCTTCCGAAGCTGACGGCAGACCTGCCGGAGCGGCGGCTGGCGTTCCTGCCCGCGCTCGACGGCGAGCCGCTCGCGATGGCCGGGCCGCACGGCGAGTGGCTGGACTGGCTCGCCTGAGGAACCTCACCAGGTGAGCCACAGCTCCTCCGGCCCCCTGTGGATGAGCGTGGGGGCCATGACCACCGGCCGGTCCGCCGCGAGCCGCAGCCCGGGCAGCCGCCGGGTGAGGATCTCCAGCGTGATCCGCACCTGTTCGCGCGCGAGTTGCGCCCCCGGACAGGAGTGCACGCCGTGCCCGAAGGCGAGATGGCGCCGGGCGCGCCGGGTGACGTCGAAGTCGCCGGGCCGGTCGTGCCTGGCCTCGTCCCTGTTGGCGGAGCCGTACGCGACCAGGACGGTGGCGCCTTCGGGCAGGTCGGTGCCCGCGAGCGTCACCGGCCGGGTGGTGACGCGGCGGAACGCCTGGACGGGGGCGTCGTGCCGGGCGGCCTCCTCGACCGCGTCGGGGATCAGTTCGGGCCGGGCGCACAGCAGCTCCCACTGCTCGCGATGCCGCAGCAGATGCAGCACCACGGTGCAGATCAGGGCCGTCGTGGTCAGGTGACCGGCGATCAGCAGGTTCTGCAGGTTCGACACCAGCTCCGCCCGCTGCTCCCGCGTCAGCGGCCCGGTGCCCGGCGCGAGCGCCCGGACCATCTCGGTGCACAGGTCGTCGCGGGGGTCCTCCCGCCGGCTCCGCGCGTACTCGTCGATCAGGTGCTGCAGCGCGACGACCTCGCGGGCCGCGGCGATCCGCCCCTCCTCCCCGACCGGGAGGAAGAACAGCTCCTCGGCGCGGTAGCCGGCCTCCACCGCCAGGGGGACGTGCTCGGGGTCGAGGCCCAGCAGGCGCCCGATCACCTCCCCGGGCAGCCTCCTGGCGTACGCGCCGATCAACTCGACCGGCGAGGCGAAGGCGTCCACGAGTGACTCGGCGCGTTCCCGGATGAACGGCACGACCGCGGCGACCCGGGCGGGTGACAGCCCCCGGACGAGCGGGATCCGGTAGCGCTGGTGCGCTGCCCCGTCGGAGGTGACCACGACGGGCGCGCCGCCGACGCCCTTCGCGAGCTCGGCGAGCACGGACGGCTCGGGGACGAAGTCGCCGCGCAGCGCGTTGGCCGAGGAGAAGACCTCCGGACTTCGCAGCACCTCGCGCACGTCGGCGTCCCTGGCGACCAGCCAGGCGTCCATCTCGGGAAGGAAGGTCAGCCCGGGAGTCTCGCGGGCCTTCGCGTAGACGGGGTAGGGGTCGCGAAGCAGCGCGTCGGACATGCGGGCCTCCCGTGATCGGAATCCGGTTCCTCCCGCCATACTGATCGGCTCCGGCCGGTACGTGAACGGTTCGCGGCGTACGACGCCGGATATCGGCTTCTCGTCGCCGATCTTCGAGTCCGGGCGTGGGATCCGCACCGCGGGGGGTAAGGACAGACCGGAAGGAGAAGGGCATGCCTGACCCTGCGGAAACGGAGCGGCTGCGCCAGGTCGTGGACGAGGTCTTCCACGACCGCCTCCGCGTGACGCGCCGCGACCTCTACTCCGCCGCCGCCGCGGACATCCACGTGCCGGCCGAGACCCTCGCCCTCCTGAACGAGATCGCCGAGGGCTCCTACAGCCGGCGGGAGATGCTGGAGGCGATCGAGGGGGCCGTACGGGACCGGGACGAGGCGGAGCGGGAGGCGCGGCGACCGGAGCAGATCACCGCGCTGGAGGACACGCCCGAGGCCGAGCATGCCATCGCCGACGACACCACGTTGAACGCGCTGATCCAGGAGTCCTCCGGCCCTCCGCCGGACGCGCCGCGGTTCCGGGAGCCGGGCGAGTGAGACGCCCCTGCGCACGAGAAGGCGCACGAGAAAGAGGAGGGGTGACGCGATGCGATCTGGCCCGGTGACGATGCGGGTGCGGCGCTACCTGCCCGACGGCAATCCGTTACGGCGCCGAACCGACCGCGTCGAGTCCGCGGTCGTGCTGACCTTCCTGATCCTGGCCGTGCTGAGCCTGGTCGCGGCGTTCGCCGTGGGCGCGCCGTCTATCGCGGCGGCGTGACCGAGGAGCGTTCCGGGCGGTGGGTGACGCCACCGGTCACGCGCGACGCGCCGGCGGCCACCTGGGTCGCGGTGGAGGGCACGGCCGCGCGGCTGCGCACGGGTGTCGCCTGGACGGCCCCGGACGGCCGTACGGTCACCGGGCAGGCGCCGGTCCCCTCGGCGGCCAAGGCCGGCACGCCCGTGCGGATCTGGCTGGACCGCGCCGGCAGGCCGGGCGACGGCCCGCGGAGCCGGATCGACACGGTCGCCGACGGCGTCGCGTCCGGAACGGCCACGGCGGCGCTGTCGCTGACGGCCCTGCTGGCGTGCCTCGCTCTCGTCCGCCGCCGTCTCGACCACCACAGGTACGCCGCCTGGGACGCGGGATGGCTCGCGATGAACCGGCGGCGCAAGCCCGAGGACGCGTGAGCAGACACACAGGAGGCGCGTCGTGCTGACAGTCACCGACCACGCCGTTCAGGCGATCCGCGATCTGATGGTGGGGGAGTACCTCCCCGAGGAGGCGGGCCTGCGCATCGCGGCCAAGCCGGGGGAGCCCGCCTCGCTGGAGCTCTCGCTGGTGAGCGCGCCCTTCTCGGGCGATGAGGTGATCAAGAGGGCGGACGTGCGCGTCTTCCTCGACGCGCAGGTCGCCCAGGCCGTCGGCGGCAAGACACTGGACGCCGAGACGGGTCCCGGCGGCCGCCCGACCTTCCGTCTCACCTGAGAATCACTGGTCGCCCTCGTCCTCCTCGTCGTCGGGCGGCAGGCCGGTGCCCGCCACCGTGTCGGCGAGCTGGTCGTCGTCGAGCTCTCCGGTCGGCGGCTGCCCGAACGTTCCTCCTCCGGAGGCGCCGCCGCCCGAGATTCCCTTGCCGCCGACGATGCCTGCCGCGTCCTGGTCCGCCTGCTCCACCGATCCCTGCCGGGTGGCCCGGATGCCCGGCGTCCGGTTCTTGAACCGCGGATCGTCCTGCGCGTTGGTCGCCAGCTCCTCGGCGAGCTGCTTCGGATTCATCTTCTTCTCGTCCATACGGGCGCCGTACCCGGCGGCCCGTATGCCATTCACATGTTCACAGCTCGGATGGCACCCGCTGCGCCGGAACGCTCGCCTCCTGGCGGCTGCGCAGCGCCTCCAGGCCGACCAGGTCGTCGGGCTCGGCGTCCGGGGTCTCCTGGTCGAACCTCGCCAGGGCCGGGTGACGCAGGGCCAGCGTGATCGTGAGCGCGATGGCCAGGCCGCACACGACGTACAGCAGGCCGATGCCGCGGCCCTCGCCGACCCCGATGACCTTGCCGACCGTGCCGGCCAGCGGGCCGTCGGGCCGCATCAGCGGCTCGAAGACCAGCCCCACGAGCCAGGCCTGTACGGCCAGGCCGACCGGCTGGGTCGACAGCGCGAGCATCCGGTTGATCGCGATGACGCGGGCGTGGTAGCGCTGGGGCACCTTCGAGTGGATGATCGTCAGCCAGATGCCGTCGCTGATCGTCATCATCAGCGACATGCCGAAGGCCCCGACCGTGATGAGGACGAGCGACGGGCGCAGACCGGCGATCGCGCAGAAGATCCCCAGCACACCGGCGGCCGACAGCATGCCGAACATCCGGCGGTCGCGCGGGCCGCCCCACAGCGTGATGATCAGGCCGCCGCAGACCGCCCCGATCCCGGCGAGCAGCGCCACCCGCCCGGTGTCGGCCAGCTCCCCGACCGACAGCACCAGCGGCGAGATCATGATGAACCCGGTGAACAGGAAGAAGTTCACGATGAACATCGTGAAGGCCATGGCCCGTAGGCCCCGCCGCCGCAGCAGGTAGCGGAAGCCGTTGCGGATCTCGGCGGAGACCGTCTCGCGGCGCCGCCAGGCCATCGTGGCCGGGAAGCGCACGAGCAGGGTCACGGCGAACGCGATCGCGTAGCAGACCACGTTGGCGGTCAGGATGCCCTCGATGCCGATCAACGCGAGCACGGCGACGGAGAACAGCGGGACCATGAGCTGGGCCACGGCGTTGCCGAGCTGGACGACGCCGCCGACGTGGTGCAGGTAGTGCTTGGGCGCGAGCTGCGGACCGGCCGACTGCCAGGCCACCCGTTGCAGGGTCACCGATATCGACAGCACCACCAGCAGGCCGTACAGCACGGGCATGCTCAGCACGTCGCCCGCCATCAGCGCGAGCAGCGCGGCCTGCACGGCCAGAGACATGCCGTCGGCCGCCAGCATCGCCCGCTTGCGGTCGTACCGGTCGACGAGCGCGCCGATCAGCGGCGCGAGGACGAGCCCCGGCACCAGCCCGATGATGGCGAACAGGCCGAACTGCACCAGCGAGCCGCTCTTCAGGTACGCCCAGATCGGTACGGCGAACTCGGTCATCACGGCGCCGATCATGGAGACGATCTGACCCGTCGCCACCGTGAAGAACCGGCCGAGACTGGGCTGCGGCCCGGAGACGTCGGCCCGCCGGTCGGTGGACAGCGCCTGCCGCCACCACGTCGCCGGGTCGTCGGGCGGGCGCGGCCGCCACTCCCCGGGACTTTCGACGGCGGCGTGGGTGCTCGTGACGATCGCGGCCAGCTCCTCGGTGCGGTATCGGAGGAAGTAGTGGCCGGCCTCGGCCATCACGACCAGCGCCGTGGTCTCCGAGACGCAGTGCCAGTCGCGGTAGCGCTCCTGGTAGAAGTCGGTCAGCGCGTCGCGGTCGCCGACGATCGAGATCACCGGGGCGCGCAGCTGCGGGCTCTGCCGCTCCACGAGCTCGCTGAAGTAGTCCTCGCCGGCCCGGGCGTCCACGCGCATGGTGCGGATGATGTGGTCGACCTGCTCGGGGTCGAGGTCCTGCAGGTCGGCGCCCATCGCGCGGAGCCAGTTGGCGTGCGCGTTGGCGTTGTCCAGCGCCTTGCTGCGGAAGATCCGGCCGAGCAGGCCGTTGAGGCCCTTGGTGGGGGTGGCGAACGGGAAGCTGCCGCCCATGTAGACGGCCTCGACGCGCCGCCCGGCCGCCTCAAGCCGCCGCGCGATCTCGGCGGTCAGCGCGCTGCCGACGCAGTGGCCGTACAACGCGACAGGGCCGCGCACGCGGTCGAGCACCTCGTCGCAGACCCGCTGGGCGGCCTCGTGGAAGCCGATCGTGCTCTCCTCGACGCCCAGCTCATGGCCGGGCAGGGCGACCGCGAACAGCGAGTGGCCGTCCGGGAGCGCGTCGGCCAGCGGCTGGTAGACCATCGCGCTGGCCCCGCCGTACGGGATGCAGACCAGTGACAGCGTGGGCGCCTTGACCGGCCGGGTGAGCTCGACCAGCAGGCCGCGCGGGCCGTCCTCGGCTTCCTCGGGCGCCTGCCGGGCGGCGTCGATCAGCGCGGCCAGCTCCCGCACGGTGCGGTTGGCGATCGCGTCGAGCACGGTGACCTGGTAGCCGTCGGCGGGCAGCGCCTGGCGCAGCTTGGCGACCATGCGGATGAGCAGCAGCGAGTGGCCGCCGAGCGCGTTGAAGTCGCTGTCGATCGAGACGGCCTCGATGCCGAGGACCTCCCGCCAGACCCCGGCGACCACGATCTCGGTCTCGGTCGTCGGCTCGGCCAGGTCCTCGCCCACCTTGACCACCGGATCGGGCAGCGCCTTGCGGTCCACCTTGCCGTTGGCGTTGAGCGGGATGGTCTCCAGCGGCACGAACACCGACGGGACCATGTAGTCCGGCAGCCGTTCCGCGCAGTGGTCCGCGAGCTCGGATAACTCGGGACCTGTGGGGACGTAGTAGGCGACGAGCCGCTTGTCCTCGGACGTGAACGCGTGCACGGTGACGACCGCGTCGCGCACACCGGGGTGGTCGAGGACGGCCGCCCGCACCTCGTCCAGCTCGATGCGGTAGCCGCGGATCTTCACCTGGTCGTCGAACCGGCCGAGGAAGGCCACGTTCCCGTCGCGGGTCCAGGCCACCCGGTCGCCGGTGCGGTACATCCGGCCACCCCCGTCCCCGGAAAGAGGGGTGTACGGATCCGGCAGGAACCGCTCCTCGGTCAGGTCCGGCCGGTTCATGTAGCCGCGCGTCACGCCCACGCCGCCGACGTACAGCTCGCCCGGTACGCCGACCGGCTGCAGCCGCCGGTTGGCGTCCAGGACGTACATCCGCATGTTGGGCAGCGGGCGGCCGATCGGGACGACCTCCACGAGCTGGGCGTCCCGCACGGGATAGATGCACGTGCCGACCGACGCCTCGGTGGGACCGTACTCGTTGATCAGGCGGCCCGGGCCGAGCATCTCCAGCCACCGGTTGGCCATCGAGCCGGGCAGCGCCTCACCCGCCACGACGATCTTCCCGGCGAGCGCGGCGGCCTGCCGGGCGTCGATCTGGTGGCCGAGCACCTCCAGGTGTCCGGGGGTGCACTTGATGAAGCCGTACGGCCCGCCCGCCACCAGCAGCGCGCCCAGTTCGCCCATGTCGAAGTCCTGGGGCAGCACGGTGACGCGCTGACCCGCGACGAGCGGCGCCCACAGGTTGGGCACCACCAGGTCGAACGCCACCGAGCCGAACAGCGGCGCGCCGCCGTCCCCCTGGGACGCCAGGTCCTCGACGGCCCACCAGACGTGGTTCACCAGCCCGCGGTGGGTGACCTGCACGCCCTTGGGCTTGCCCGTGGACCCCGACGTGAAGATCACATAGGCCAGCCGGTCGATGTCGTACGGCACATCGGCCGGATCGGCGGGCCGGCCGTCGAGCACCCCGCTGTCCACGTCCACGACCTCGGGGCCGTCGAACAGGTGCGCGTAGCCCGCTGAGGTCAGGACCAGCGGGGTCGCGGCGATCGACAGCATGTCGCGGACGCGCTGCGCGGGGAACTTGGGATCCATCGGCAGGTAGGCCGCGCCCGCCTTCCACACGCCCAGCAGGCAGGCGATCAGGTCCGGGCTCCGGTCGAGCAGCACGCCCACCGTGTCCTCCGGGCCGATGCCCCGCTCGCGCAGCAGGTGGGCGACCTGGTTGGCGCGGGCGTGCAGCTCGGCGTACGTGGTCGTGCGGCCCTCGAAGGAGACCGCCACCGCGCCGGAGTCCGCGTGGCGCTCCAGTAGCTCGGGCAGGGCCACGTCCGGGTAGGGCCGGGCCGAGTCGTTCCAGGCGCCCAGCACCACGTCGCGTTCGGCGTCGGTGAGCAGCTCCAGGTCGGCCAGCGGGGTGTCGGGGGCGGCGGCGATCCGCTCGGCCAGCGCCCGGTAGTGCCCGGCCATCCGGACGACGGAGTCCGCGTCGAACCGGTCCTTCTGGTAGGTCAGGTAGAGCTCGGGGTCGTCCGTGCCGTTCAGGTGCACCAGCAGCGCGAGATCGTAGGTGAAGTCGTCGACCTCGTGCTCCCACACCGACGCTTCGAGCCCGGGCCAGCGCCCGCGCTGGTCGCGGAAGACGCGCAGCGAGAAGCCGACGGTCGACAGCGAGAAGTTGCGGGCGTCCCGGTCGCTCAGCGCCCCGGCCAGCTCGGAGAATGGCAGGTGGTTGGCGAGCGCCTCGCCCAGCCTGCGCCGCACCCCGGCCGCCGCCTCCCGGAAGGAGGGGTTGCCCGACAGGTCGGCGCGCAGCGGCAGGGCGTTGACGAAGCAGCCCAGCACGGGTTCGAGCTCCACCCGGCGCCGGCCGCCGTCCACCGTGGCGATCGTCAGGTCGCCCTGCCCGGTGTAGCGCGCGAGCAGCATCGAGAAGACGGTGAGCAGGGCCACGAACGGCGTGGTCCCGGGGCCGCCGGCCTCCCGCAGCGCCCGCAGGACCTCGTCCGGCAGCGTGAACAGGTGGCAGTCGCTCCGGTTGCCCTCGGTGGCGGCCTGGCCGTCCCGCGCGATGGGAAGCTCCACCGCGCTCGCGCCGTCGAGCCGTTCGCGCCAGTACGCGAGCCGCCGCTCGCGCTGCTCGCCGGTCAGCTCACGCCGCGACCAGGCCGCGTAGTCGGCGTACTGGAGCGGGGGCGTGCCCACCTCCGGGGGACGGCCCTCGTGGGCGGTCGCGTACACGCTGGTCAGCTCGTCCACGATGATGCCGACCGACCACCCGTCGCACGCGATGTGGTGGCAGACGAACATCAGCACGTGGTCCTCGTCGGCCAGCCGGACCAGCGTCGTACGGTGGACCGGCCCGGTCTCCAGGTCGAAGCGTTCGACGGCGGCCCTGCACGTGATCTCGCGGGCCCGCTGCTCCCGCTCGGCCTCCGGCAGGTCCCGCAGGTCGACGACGTCGAGCGGCGCCGGCCCGGGGTCGAGGACGATCTGCCGGGGCTCGTGCCCGTCGCCCTCGTAGACCGTACGCAGGATCTCGTCGCGTTCGACCAGGCTGTCCAGGGCGACGGTCAGGGCCCGGGTGTCGAGCGGGCCGGTGAGCCGCAGGCCGATCGTGGCGTTCGGCGCCGGGGCGCCCTCGGCGAAGCGGGCGCCGAGCCACATCTGGGTCTGCTCGTAGGAGCAGGGGGCGGGTCCCCCGCCGCGCGGAGTGATCACGTTCGCGGCGGCCGCCCTCGCGGCTCTGGCGGCGAGGAGCCGGCGCAGCGCCTCCTGCCTGCGTGGGGAAAGCGACGCTATTAGAAGCTCGTTGTCAGTCGTCGGCGTTATCGTCACCGAGCGTTCTCCTCTCTGCGCAAACAATGCGCAGGACCAGCTGACCACGCAGAAAAGTGGTTGAACCAGAAAACGCTTGATCGTTGATTCCGCAGGACCTCGCCGCGTATCTCGCCGCCTATATCGCCGTGTTCGAGCAGAGATGCATGGGAGCGCTCCCACGAAAGTGATTATTTTACGATACGGGACGCACGCTGGGTGACGCAAGCCTCACTTTGACCTGCGGTCGAGCGCGAAGAGTATGGGGAAATCGACCTTCCGTCATCGCCTGGGGGTGGCGAACATGAGTGGTCGTCGGCATTGCCGGCGGACACAGGCGTATGTCGGATAATTTGACTGGCGGCGTCGGGATAAACCGGATGAAACATGTTTCTTGCGCGTGACCCGATTCGGGTTCTATGTTGGCCGCCGGAATCTCTTTCCGCAGGGGCGCCGCCTATTCGAGGGCCCGCCTGCCTCCTTAATTCGACTTTTCCCCGTGCTCGGCCGCGGCCGGATCCCGCGCAGAAGGAGGACGCATGGACGACTTCTGGAAGCCCCTGGAAATAACCCCGGACGGCTCCGCCGCCACACCCGGCGGACTGGTGGAACGGCTGCGCGAAACGAACGTGGGCGACCTGCTGGTCCGCGAGAAGGCGCTCGTCTTCCGGGGGTTCGGCGTCACGCCCGAGACCCTCGATCCCGTCATGGACATGCTGCTGCCCAACCGGCTGGCGTACGTGCACGGCAACTCGCCCCGCACCAAGGTGGGCGGCAACGTCTACACCTCGACCGAGTACCCGCCCGAGTACACGATCTCCATGCACAACGAGTTGTCGTACTCCGCCACCTGGCCCTCGCGGCTGCTGTTCTACTGCGAGAAGGCGGCCGAGAGCGGCGGCGCCACCCCCGTCGTGGACGGCGTGCGCTGGCTGGAGTCGCTCGACGACGAGGTCAGGGAGGCCTTCGCCAAGGGCGTGCGCTACACGCAGAACCTGCACGCCGGCCGGGGGCTCGGCAAGAGCTGGCAGGAGACGTTCGAGACCGAGGACCGCGACGAGGTGGCCGGGTTCCTCGACCGCATCGGGGCGGACTGGCAGTGGCGGCCCGACGGCGGCGTACGGATCTCCCAGGTCAGGCCCGCCACCATCCGGCACCCCGTGACCGGCGCCGAGGTGTGGTTCAACCAGGCCGACCAGTGGCACCCCGCGTCGCTGGGCGACGAGGCCGCCGCCATGCTGGCCGAACTCATGCCGCCGGAGGAGCTGCCGCAGTCGGTGACGTTCCCGGACGGCGCCCCGATCCCCGGCGAGTACGTGATCCAGGTGCGCAACCGGGGCCTGGACAACGCGGTGGACGTCGACTGGCGGGAGGGCGACCTGCTGTTGATCGACAACGTGCTGGTCGGGCACGGCCGCAGGCCCTTCACCGGCTCCCGCCGCATCCTCGTCGCCATGTCCGACTGACCGCGCTCTCGGAAGGGAAACGCCGTGAACAAGATCGGGCTCGGGGTCGCCGCGACCTTCACCGCCGAGCCGCTCGGGGACGCCCTGCGGTTCTGGCTCGCGGAACTGGACGTCGAGGGAGACGCCGAGAAGGACGTCGCCTTCGCTCCGTACGGCCAGGTCTTCCCCTCGCTCCTCGATCCGGGCAGCGTGCTCGGCCGGGCCGAGGCCGCCGTCGTGCTGGTCCGGGCCGAGGACCTGGTTGCCGAGGACCTGGTTGCCGGGGATTCGGCCGCCGGGCGGGACGGGCTCGGCGAGGTGGAGGCCGTGGCCACCGACCTCGCCGCCGCGCTGCGGACCTCGGCCCGCGCGTCCGGCAGGCCCCACGTGCTCGTCGTCTGTCCTCCCTCGCCCGAGCACGGCTCGCCCGAGGCCCACGGGCGCCTCACGTCCCGGCTGGTCCAGGCGTTCGAGGGCGATCGGGCGGTCTGCGTGCTCGCCTCCGCCGAGCCGTACGAGCCGGCGCCGGAGGCCGTCCACGACGCCTTCGCCGACCGGACCGGCAACGTGCCCTACACCGACCGCTACTTCGCCGCGCTGGCCGCCGCGGTCACCCGCCGCCTGCACGCCATGACCACCCCGCGTCCCAAGGTCGTCGTCGTGGACTGCGACGGCACGCTCTGGGACGGCGTGGTCGGCGAGGACGGCCCCGACGGCGTGGTCATCGGCCCCGAGCGGATGGAGATCTGGCGGGAGCTGGCCCGCCAGGTCGCCGCGGGCAGGCTGCTGTGCCTGTGCAGCAAGAACGAGGAGAAGGACGTCCGCGAGGTGTTCGCGCGGCATCCGGAGCTGCCGGTCGGCCTGGACGACGTCGCCGCGATGCGCGTCGGGTGGGAGGCCAAGTCGCAGGCGCTGCGCGCGCTCGCCGCCGAGCTCGACCTCGGGCTCGACTCCTTCGTCTTCCTCGACGACAGCCCGGTCGAGTGCGCCGAGGTCCGGGCCGGCTGCCCCGAGGTGCTGACCCTCCGGCTCCCGGCCGGCGCCGCGGAGGCGGCCGCCTTCCTGCGGCACTGCTGGCCCCTCGACCTGGCCGCGGTCACCGAGGCCGACCGCGAGCGCACCCGGCGCTACCAGGAGGAAAGGCGGCGCGAGCAGGCCAGGGGCGATATGTCCCTCGCCGACTTCTTCGCCACGCTCGATCTGCGGGTGACCATCACTCCGGCCGGTCCCGAGCACGAGGCCCGGGCCGCTCAGCTCGCCGAGCGGACCAACCAGTTCAACCTCTCCGGGGCGCGTCGCCTGGACGGCGACGAGAAGTTCGTCGTGGACGTCCGGGACCGCTTCGGGGACTACGGCGTCGTCGGCCTCACCGACGTACGGACGGAGGGGGACACGCTGCGCGCCGGCGCGTTCCTGCTGAGCTGCCGGGCGCTCGGGCGCGGGGTGGAGCACCGCATGCTCGCGCACCTGGGGGCGCTCGCGCGGGAGCGCGGACTGGCCCGGGTCGCCTGGCCTTCCGGGCGACCGAGCGCAACCGACCGGCCAGGGACTTCCTCGCCGCCCTGCCCGCCACGGTGGAGCCGTACGGCGAGGAGGCGGCCTGGTACGTCCTCGACGCGGGCGACGCGGCGGCCGTCGTCCACGCGCCGGGCCCTGCTGAGGAGAGGGCAGCGGGGCCCGCCCGGACCACCGGGACCACACAGGCCACCGAACCGGCGGCCGCTCCCGCGGGCTGGGCGGCCGTAGAACGGATCGCGACCCGGCTGACCGGCGTCGACGCGATCCTCGACGCCATGCGGGCCGCCCGCCCCGTGGCGGAGGTGGCCGGAGCGAGCCCCGTCGAGGCGACCGTCATGCGGATGTGGGCCGAGCTGCTCGACGCGGCGCCGGCCTCGGTGAGCGACGGCTTCTTCCAATTGGGCGGCCACTCGCTGCGGCTGGTGCAGTTCATGGCGCGGGTGCGTGCGGAGTTCGGCGTCGAGCTGCCCTTCGACACGCTCTACACCACCTCGTTCACCGTCGCAGAGGTCGCCAAGGCGATCGAGGAGCGGCAGCTCGCCGACACCGACGAGGAGGAGCTGGCCGGGCTGCTCGACGAGCTCGCGGGCCTGTCGGACGAGGAGATCGACGCGCTGCTCGACTCCGGGAACGGCTGATCCGCATGGCCACGATGCTGCTGAGCACCCACGGCACCAACGGCGACGTGCTCCCGTTCGTACGGATCGGGCGCGAGCTGGCGGAGCGCGGCCACGAGGTCATCGTGATGACGCACTCCTGGTTCGCCGACCGGATCGAGGCCGCGGGTCTCCGGCACCTGCCGATCGACACGGCGGAGGGCTACGACCGGCACCTGGACGACGCCAGGCGCTACATGCTCGATCCGCTGAAAGACCCCGACGGCGTGCTCGCGCTCTACCGGCGCAACGGCCTGTTCGAGCTGCTCGCCGACGAGGTCCGCATGATCGAGGCGCACTACCGGCCGGGGGAGACGGTGGTGGTCGCCCGGCACACCTCGGGCATCGCCGCGCTGATGGCCGCCGAGCTGCGCGGGGTCCCGGTGGCGCTGGTGTCCGTCACGCCCCACCAGTACGTATCGCTGCCGGTGCTCGGGAACCTCTTCCGGCGCGTGCTCGGGCAGGGGTACGACGAGGTCTTCCGGGCGTTCGGCCTGCGCCCGGTCCGCGACTGGGCCGCCTACCTGACGAGCGTCAAGACCCAGCTCGCGCTGTGGCCGGAATGGTTCGACGCGGCGGGCCAGCCGGCGCCGCAGCACGTCGTCCGCTGCGGGTTCGTGCTCGGGGACACGGCGGAGGGGCCGGTCCCCGACTGGGCCGAGCCGCCCGTGCTGATCACCGGTGGCACCGGGCAGGTGCTGCACGATCGGTTCTACGACGTGGCGGCCCGGGCGTGCCGGCGGATCGGAAGGAAGGCCCTGCTGGTGAACCGGCACCCGTCGTTCCTTCCCGAGTCGCTGCCCGACGGGGTGGAGTGGGTGCCCTCGGCGCCGTTCGCCTCGGTCATGCCCCATGTCGCCGCGGTCGTCCATCACGGCGGGATCGGCACGCTCGCCAGGGCGCTGTCGTCGGCTACCCCGCAGGTGCTGCTCGCGCACGGCGTCGACCGTCCGGACAACGCCGAGCGGCTGGACCGCGCGGGTGTCGCGGAGTGGCTGCCGGTGTCGCGCTGGGACGAGGACCGGGCGGCCGCCCTGCTGGTCCGGGCCCTGGACTCCGCGGCCGACGGCGGATATCGGGAGCGGATCGCGGCGCTCGCGGCCGACGCCGCGTCGGGGAACGCCGTGCGCGTCGTGGCCGAGCACGCCGAGGCGCTGATCGGCACCGACGCGGTCATGACGCGGCCGGATCCGCGCGAGCGGCTTGCGCGTCTCACCCCGGAGCAGCGCACCCGCCTGGCCGCCATGGCGCGCGCCCGCCGGGGCGTGTGAAGGAGGGACTCCCGGGTACGCCGAGTTGCCGTACCGACGGAGGGGGACCCATGGGCGGCACGGTGGCGCCGATCTCGCGCTTCGACTACGACAAGGTGGCGATCGTCACCGGGGGCGACTCGGGGATCGGGCGGGCGACCGCGGTGACGCTCGCCGCCCAGGGCTTCGACGTCGGCGTCACCTATCACCGGGACGAGAAGGGCGCGCGGGAGACCGCGGAGCAGGTAGAGGTGCGGGGCCGCCGGGCCGCGGTGCGGCGGCACGACCTGACCGACCCGGTGGCCGCGGCGGCCGTGATCGACGAGCTCGCCGACGAGCTGGGCGGCCTCGGCGTGCTGGTGAACAACGCCGGCACCGGCACGGCCGAGCCGCTGCTGGAGATCGACTACGACCGGTGGCGGTCGGTCCTCGCGGTCGACCTCGACGGGCCGTTCCTGTGCTCGCAGCGGGCCGCCCGCCGGATGATCGAACGCGGCGCAGGCGGCCGGATCGTCAACGTGACCAGCGTCCACGAGGAGTACCCCCGTCTCGGCGCCGGGCCCTACTGCGCGGCCAAGGGCGGCCTGCGGATGCTCAGCCGCACGCTCGCGATGGAGCTGGCCAGGCACGGCATCACGGTCAACACCGTGGCCCCCGGGGAGATCGCGACTCCCATGACCGGGCAGGAGGACCAGCCGCCCCGGCCCGACACCCGGCCCGGCTACCCGCTCGGCCGTCCGGGCGACGCCCGCGAGGTCGCCGCCGTCATCGCCTTCCTGGCCGGGCCGACCGCGTCGTACGTCACCGGCGCGTCGCTGTTCGTGGACGGCGGGCTCGGCCTGATGGGCCCGCAGGCCGCCGGCGACATCGACAAGGACATCTGGGCGAGCGCCTGACGCCCGTCACGCTTCGGGGAGGGCGGCGGCCAGGCCGTCGAGCACCTGCCGCAGTCCGTACGCGAAGAGCCTCTCGTTCTGGTCGGCACGGTGCGGTCCCTCGGCCTCCACCATGATTCGGATCAGCGTGGGGTGGGCGCCCGAGGCGATGATCGAGTCGCCGTACGCGCCCTGGGCGGTCAGCCACGTCTTCGCGTCGTAACCGGCGGCCCGCTGCGCGACCTCGTACGCCACCGAACCGTGCACGAAGATCTGGATCGTGCTCACGGCGGCCAGCATCGCGTCGGGGCCGAGGCCGAGCCCGTCGACCGCGCGCAGCCACGCCTCCAGCCAGCGCAGACTGCCCGGGCCGAGACCGGGCCGCGCCGCCGCGGCGGCCGGAAACCAGGGACGGCGCAGCATGAGCGCGCGCGTCCGCTCGGCGAGTTCGCGCAGGTCCGCGCGCCACTCCCCGGTGGGCTCCGGCGGCGCGTGCTCGCTCAGCACGGCGTCCACCATCAGGTCGATCAGGTCGTCCTTGCTGGACAGATAGCGGTAGAGCGAGGTCGTGCCGGTGCCCAGCTCCGCCGCGACCCTGCGCATGGACACGGCGTCGAGCCCCTCCGCGTCCGCGACCGCCACCGCCGCCCTCGCGATGTCGTCCCTGCTGTGCGCGGGGCGGGGCCCGCGGGCGGCCCGCGCCGGACGGTTCCAGATCGACTCCATTGCGAACAGTGTACGCAGTAGTCTATGATCGGCAACTGCGAACAGTGTTCCCTAGTTTTAGGGGTGATCGTGGACGTCGACGTGGTGGTGGCGGGGGCGGGCCCGGTCGGGCTGACGCTCGCCCGCGAGCTGCGGCTGGGCGGGGTGTCGGTGCTGGTCCTTGAGCGGGAGACCGAGCCCGGGGCGGCTCCACATCGTGGAGTACGGCTCTCCGCCCGCCGACAGGAGCGCGCCGGTCACCGCGGAGGAGATCGCCGGCTGCCTGCGCCGGGTCGCGGGGATCGACCCCGGCATCGTCTCGGTGCGCACCGGCACCAGGTACACCGACGCCACCCGGCAGGCCGCCACCTACCGGGCGGGCCGGGTGCTGCTGGCGGGCGACGCCGCGCACATCCATTCGCCTGCGGGCGGACAGGGCCTCAACCTCGGCATCGGCGACGCGATGAACCTCGGCTGGAAGCTCGCCGCCACCGTACGCGGATGGGCGACGCCTAGCCCGCGCTCGGGCGTCCCGACGCCCGCACGGCGGCGCTGCGGGCCGTGGTCGCCGACCTGCTCGACACCGTGCCCGGCGCGACGTACGTCATGAAGCAGATCTCCGGTGTCGGGCGGCTGCGCGGCCGCGTGGCGCCCGATCTCGTGCTCGACGACGGCAGCCTCCTCGCGGGCCACTGCCGCACCGCCCGCTTCCTGCTCGTCACGCGGGACCCCGGGCTCGCCGCGCGCGCCGAGGGCTTCGCCGACCGTCTCACCGTGCTCCCAGGCCCGGACATGCTCGTCCGCCCGGACGGGTACGTCGCGTGGGCCGGCGAGCCGCCCGCGGACCCGTTCACGCGGTGGCTCGGGCTGAGAGGGCTCGGGCTGAAAGGGCTCGGTGGCTGAGGGGCCTTGTCGCGCGGCCCGGGCGTGGGTGACGATGGCGCCTGAAGACGCGGAGAGTGAGGGCGCCGTGACCAATCCATGGCTCGCGCTTGAGTCCGGGGCCGACGCGGCGGAGCGCACGGGTGAGCTGCGCCGCGCCCATGAGCGCTTCCTGTCGGCCGGGGCGATCGACGGACCGGTACGTTCCCTCGTCGCCGACTCGTGGCGGCGCTCGGCCCGGGCCGTGGACCCGGACGCGCTCGCGCCGCTGGAACTCACCGACGCCGAACTCGAGGAGTATCGCAACGCGCACCCGCTGGTCCAGGTGCTGCCGCTGTTCCGCGACCTGCTGGGCGGCATCGCCGACGACGGGCGGCATCTGCTCGCGGTGTGCGACGCGGCCGGCCGGCTGCTGTGGGTCGAGGGGCATCGCGGGGCGCGGGCGCGGGCCGAGCGGATGAACTTCGTGGCCGGAGCCCGGTGGGACGAGTCCCACGCGGGCACCAACGCCCCCGGCGTCGCGCTCACGGTCGACCATCCGGTGCAGATCTTCGCGGCCGAGCACTTCGCCGTACCGGTGCAGCCGTGGACCTGCGCCGCCGCGCCGATCCACGACCCGCACACCGGCCGCCTGCTCGGCGCGGTCGACGTCACCGGCGGCGACAACCTGGCCAGCCCGTACAGCCTGGCCCTCGTGCAGGCGGCGGCCCGCGCGGCCGAGGCTCACCTCGCGACACTTCCGGCTCCGGCGCTCGCGCCCGCCGTGACGCTCACGGCCCTGGGCCGGGACGACGCCGTGCTCAGCGAGGGCCGCGCCGCATCAGGCTGGGCCCCCGGCACAGCGAGATCGTCGTGCTGCTGGCCTGCCATCCCGAGGGCCTGGGCAGCGACCAGCTCAGCGCGGAGCTGTACGGCGACCGCATGCTGAACCCCGTCACGCTCCGCGCGGAGCTGTCCCGGCTGCGTCATCGGCTCGCCCGCTGCTCGACTCCCGTCCGTACCGGTTGCGGGTGCCGGTGCGGGCCGACTTCCAGGAGCTCGCCGAGCACCTGGCCGCCGCCGACGCCGGCGCGCGCTGCGGGGCCTATCGGGGGGCCGCTCCTGCCCGGCTCCGACGCGCCCGGCGTCGTCTGGCAGCGCCGCCTGCTGGACGACGCGTACGCGACCTGCTGGTGGCCCCGGCGCGACCCCCGCGCTGCTCGAACGGTGGACGCGCACGCCGTGGGGGGAGGGACGACATCGTCGCCTGGCAGGCGCTGCTGGCCGCGCTGCCCGCCGGATCCCCGGCCCGGGGCGCGGGCCGCCCGGCGGGTGCGGGACCTCGACGCGGAGTACGGCCTGCCGTTCAGGTGAGATTCGTGAGCCAGCGGAGGGCGACCGCCGCCGCCAGGCGGGGCGGTACGGTGCCCGCCCCGAGCCCCACGTCGACGAGCAGGTCGAACACCTCGGTGCGGCGGGCGGCGACGGCGATCGCCGCGTCGATGAAGCCGGGGGAGCGGGCGGCCAGGCGGAGCGCGTCGGTGGTGCGCGGTGCCGCCCGAGCGCCCGGCGCAGCCCGTGCCGGTAGGCCCGTAGCGGGTCGTCCGGCGAACCGATCGCCGCCTCGGCGGCCAGCCGCCCCGACAGCAGCGCGTAGTAGATGCCTTCGCCGGTCAGCGGGTTGACGAGGCTCGCCGCGTCGCCCGCCAGCAGCACCCGGCCCGCCCCCGGCACCGGCCGCCCGCTCGACAGCGGCAGGTGATGGGCCCGCAGGTCGCGGACGGGCGACCTGATCTCGCCCAGCAGGGGCAGGAGCCGGGCCAACCGCCCGTGCAGGATCTCGCGCCCCGGCCGGCCGTCTTCTCTCAGCATGGGCAGCAGCAGACCGTAGCCCACGTTGGCCGTGCCGTCGCCCACCGGGAACGACCAGGCATACGCCGGCCAGGCCTCGCTCTGCATGACGATGACCTGCTCGTCGTCGTCCGGCGGCACGTCGGCGTACCCGCGTACCGCGATGGCGGTGTGCCGGTCCGGGCTCGGCGGGACGCCGATCAGCCGCCGTACGGCCGAGTTGGCGCCGTCGGCGGCGACGACCGTGCGGGCGACCAGATGGCCGTCGATCACGACGTGCTCGCCGAGGGCGGTCAGCGTACGCACCCGGTGGCGGCGGACCTCCACGCCCCGCGCCCGCGCCGCCTCGACCAGCCGGGCGTCGAAGACCCGGCGGGGGACCACGTGGTTGGGCCGCGCGACGACGGCCGAGACGCGGGCTCCGCCGGGCGACGTCACCGACAGCCGCGGCGTCGGCCGGTGGTCGTCGAGCAGGCCGGGCAGCCCGAGCCGCGCGAGCTCCTGCCGTGCGTGCGCCGCGATGCCGTCGCCGCAGGCCTTGTCACGCGGGAAGGCCGCCCGGTCGAGCAGCAGCACCCGGCGGCCGGGGTCGAGCTGCCTGGCCCGCAGCGCGGCGGCCGAGCCCGCCGGCCCGGCGCCGACCACCACCAGGTCCCAGACGTCGCTCACATTTACAGACCGTACGTGGAGAAGAGGTTGGTGGTGGGCCAGGACTTCACCGAGTTCGCGGCGGTGTGGAGAAGGGAGTCGATGTCCCCGTAGTTCAGCCCCGAGGCGTCGTCGCGCTGGTCGAACAGCACCACCCAGCTCAGCCCGTCGTAACGCCGGACCATGAGCGTGGAGGTGCCGGCCAGCGACCCCGTGTGCCAGGTGTTGCGGCCTCCGGTGACCGGGCGGACCTGCCAGCCGAGGCCGTAGTACCAGCCGTCGGAGTTGATTCCGATCGACGGCTTGGTGAACGCCTTGGAGATCGACGCCGAGGTCAGCACGCCGGCCGCGTCGAAGAGGGTGGTGAACTTGGCCAGGTCGACGGCTGTGGCGAGCCATCCGCCGTGGGCGGCCATGTTCTCGAGGTTGAACCCGCCGTACGGGAAGGGCACCACGGAGTTGGAGGTGTCGATCACGCTCTTGCCGGTGTACTGGGAGAAGTACGGCACCTCGCCCGATCTGCGGAGGCTCTTCGCGGTCCTGCCGAGCACCATCCGCTTGATCTTGAGGGGTGTCAGCACCTTGCTCTGGACGTAGCTCGCGTACGAGACCCCGCTCGCCTTCTCGATGATCTTCTGCAGGAGGAGGTATCCGTAGTTCGAGTACGCGTACGTCGTCCCGGGGGCGTGGTCGAGCTTGCGGCCGGTGGTGTATTTGATGATGTGCGCCTGGGTGACCGGCAGCGGGACGCCGAGTGCGGCCGCGATCGCCCTGTCGCTGAACATCGGATCGCCCGACACGTCGAGATCCCACCCGCCGAGGTGCTGCAGCAGGTGGGTCACGGTGACGTTGGCGAGGCGCGGGTCGGCGGTCGTGCTCAGCCCCAGCAGCGGCGCGACCTTGGCCGAGAGGCTGAGCTTGCCGTCCTGCGCCAGCTTCAGCACCGCGGCGGCGGTGACCGGCTTGCTCAGGCTCGCGACGCGGAACAGCGAGGTGGGGCCGGCCGCGAACGAGGTGTCCGCCGTCCAGTTGTAGCCCCTCGCGAGCACGAGCTTGCCCTTGCGGACCACGGCCAGGGACGCGTGCGGGATCGTCCGCGCCTGCATGAAGCGCTTCAGCGTGTCGTCGAAGGGCTTGAGCGACGTCGCGCTGCGGCCGGTGACGCTCCACACGCGGGCCGCCGCGCTCGCCGGGGACGCGGGCAGCCCGGTGGCCAGCCCGGCCGTCGCGCCGCCCGCCAGCAGGCGCAGGGCGGCCCTGCGGGAGACGGAAAACGTTTCCGAAGTCATGTCGCGTGATTTTAGGGGAGATTTGACCGCTCATGACCGCTGCTTTGACGGTGCTGCCCTGAGGCTGTGTGCGAAGCGTCTGGAACACGGACGCAACGTGTCGGCAACGTGCCCGCGACTAACGTCCGGGGCGTCAGACCCACACCCTGTCCGGGAGGTCCATCTCATGACCCGTTACGCCGCGCCGGGACAGCCGGACGCCCTCATGGCGTACGAGCAGCGTTACGACCACTGGATCGGCGGCGAGTACGTCCCGCCGCAGCGGGGGCAGTACTTCGAGAACCCCACGCCGGTGACCGGTCAGACCTTCACCGAGGTCGCGCGCGGCACGGCCGAGGACGTCGAGCGCGCGCTGGACGCCGCGCACGGCGCCGCCCCCGCCTGGGGCCGTACGTCCACGACCGAGCGGGCGAACATCCTCAACCGGATCGCCGACCGCATGGAGCAGAACCTGGAGCGGCTCGCCGTCGCCGAGACCTGGGAGAACGGCAAGCCGATCCGGGAGACGCTGGCCGCCGACATCCCGCTGGCCATCGACCACTTCCGCTACTTCGCGGGGGCGATCAGGGCCCAGGAGGGCAGCCTGTCGGAGATCGACGCGGACACCGTCGCCTACCACTTCCACGAGCCGCTCGGCGTCGTCGCGCAGATCATCCCGTGGAACTTCCCGATTCTCATGGCCGCCTGGAAGCTCGCGCCGGCGCTGGCCGCCGGTAACGCCGTGGTCCTGAAGCCGGCCGAGCAGACCCCGGCGTCGATCCACTACTGGATGAGCCTGGTGGCCGACCTCCTCCCGCCGGGCGTCCTCAACATCGTCAACGGATTCGGCGTCGAGGCCGGCAAGCCGCTGGCCTCCAGCGCTCGGGTCGCGAAGGTGGCGTTCACCGGGGAGACCACCACCGGGCGGCTGATCATGCAGTACGCCAGCGAGAACATCAAGCCGGTCACGCTGGAGCTCGGCGGCAAGAGCCCCAACATCTTCTTCGACGACGTGTCCTCCGCCGACGACGAGTTCTTCGACAAGGCGCTGGAGGGCTTCACGATGTTCGCGCTCAACCAGGGGGAGGTGTGCACCTGCCCCTCCCGGGCTCTCATCCAGCAGGGCCACTACCAGCGGTTCCTCGAGGCCGCGGTCGAGCGTACGGAGAAGATCGTCCGCGGGCACCCGCTGGACCAGGCCACCATGGTCGGCGCCCAGGCGTCCAACGACCAGCTGGAGAAGATCCTGTCCTACCTCGACATCGGCCGGCAGGAGGGCGCCAAGGTGCTCACCGGCGGGCACCGCGCCGACCTGGGCGGCGAGCTGTCGGGCGGCTACTACGTCGAGCCGACGATCTTCGAGGGCGCCAACCACATGCGGGTGTTCCAGGAGGAGATCTTCGGGCCGGTGGTCTCGGTGACCTCGTTCACCGACTTCGACGACGCCATCAAGATCGCCAACGACACGTTGTACGGCCTCGGGGCGGGCGTGTGGACCAGGGACGTCAACAAGGCGTACCGGGCCGGCCGGGCCATCCAGGCCGGGCGTGTGTGGACGAACTGCTACCACGCCTACCCCGCCCACGCCGCCTTCGGCGGCTACAAGCAGTCGGGCATCGGCAGGGAGACGCACAAGATGATGCTCGACCACTACCAGCAGACCAAGAACCTGCTGGTCAGCTACTCGCCCTCGAAGCTCGGCTTCTTCTGATGCCCGAGGTGTCCCGCGTGGACCTCACCCCCGCGGCCGCCGACCTCATCCGGCGGCTGCGGGCGGCCCACGGCCCGCTGATGTTCCACCAGTCCGGCGGCTGCTGCGACGGCAGCGCCCCCATGTGCTACCTGGAGGGCGAGTTCCGCACCGGCTCCTCGGACGTGCTGCTCGCCTCGCTGACCGTCGAGGGCGTCGACGAGCCGGTCACGTTCTGGATGTCGGCGAGTCAGTTCGAGCGCTGGCGGCACACCCACCTGACCGTGGACGTCGTCCCCGGCCGGGGCAGCGGCTTCTCCCTTGAGGCGCCCGAGGGCGTGCGTTTCCTGATCCGTTCCCGCCTGCTCACCGACGCCGAACGCGACGTCCTCGACGGCTGACGAACAGCCCACGCCCGCCATCACCCTCTGTGATATGGCCGACACGATGAGCGGCGACTTGATAAGTTCAATTAGCTGTTGGTGGGGCTTATCAAAAAATGCGAGAGGTGGCGCGTGGCGGGCAGAGGCAGGCCGAGCCGGACCACGGTGTACGCACGTCTGGACATGGCGCTCGCCGAACTCAACGACCGGCTCGGCGGCTTGCCCAACCCCCGGGAGGCCCAGGAGATCTGGGACGACATCTGGCATGAAGAGGCTCATCACTCTACGGCCCTCGAGGGGAACACGCTTGTGCTCCGTGAGGTTCGAGCGCTTCTCGACCAGGGCAGAGCGGTGGGAGCGAAAGCCCTCCGCGAGTACAACGAGGTACGTGGCTATGCCACGGCGGCGCAGTGGGTCTACGGACAGGCGCTGGAGCCGGATGCCTGGCACGACGGAAACCTCATCACGATCAACGAGGTCCGGAGGGTACACCATGCGGCGATGACTCCGGTATGGGACGTAGCGCCACATCCGGACGCGACGGATCGAGAGGGGCCGGGAAACTTCCGCGAGCACGACATCATGCCTTTCTCCGAAGGGATGACGCCGCCGCCCTGGCCCTTGGTGCCAGAACAGGTCGGTCAGTGGGTCGCGGACGTGTGTGCTCTAGGCAAGCGGATCGAGGCGGGTGACGAGCTTGAACATCCCCTGCCCGAGGAACTGGCCAGATTGCACAACGGCTTCGAGCGCATCCATCCTTTCCTGGATGGCAATGGTCGTACCGGACGTCTCGTTGTGAATCTCGTTCTCGTCAGGCTTCGCTACCCTCCGATCATCATTCTGAAGCGACAGCGTTCCTCCTACCTTGCGGCCCTGCGGCGAGCGGACAACGGCGACTACGGTGCGCTGGGTGAATTGATCGCACGCGCGATGGAGGACAATCTCAACCGGTTCATCGTCCCGAACATCGCCGGGCCTGCCCGTCTGGTTCCACTGGCGGCGCTCGTCGACGAGGAGTTCAGCCTCGCAGCTCTCCGGCAGGCCGCTCAGCGTGGCCGCCTCAAGGCCGTCCAGGGGTCCGATGGGATCTGGAGGTCCTCACGCAAGTCGGTCGAGGCGTACCGGGCCTCGAAGCACCAGCGGCCGGCGGGGCGCGGATAAGACGCGGTGGAGGCCGCGGCGGGGTGGCCGCGGCCTCCGGGACTTCACAGGGACGTGCCGGTACCTGTGGGTCTGGAGCTAGATCTTGCCGGTGCCCGCGTTGGTGAGGACGTTCGCCTTCACGCCGCTGGGGTTGTCCACCGTGTACGAGTACGGGATGGAGGCGACGCTGCCGGAGGTCTGCGGCGTGCCGGAGTTCACGAAGTAGTTGTTGCGGGCGACGATCGACCCGCCCGGCGACGAGCCCTCGGCGGTGTGGGTGGGCTCGGCGATGTTCTCGAAGTAGTTGCCCTCGACGAGCACACCGGCGCCGCAGGTGGAGGCGATGCCGTAGCTGTAGTCGGTGTAGGACGGGTCCTTGTAGTAGTAGTTGTTGAACACGTGGACCGGGTTGCCGAAGCGCACCCGCGGGTTGCGCTGGGCGCAGGTCTGGAACGCGTTGTGGTGGTACGTCACGCGTAGGTGCCCGGAGTCCTCGGAGCTGTTGCCGTCGCTGTGGCCGACGAGCGAGCACTTGACGTGGTCGTGCAGCTTGCTCCAGGAGACGGTGACGTAGTCGGAGCCGTGCGTGATGTCCAGCAGGCCGTCGTAGTAGTCCGTGCCGTGGCCGGTGTCGCTCGACAGGTCGTTGTGGTCGAGCCACACGCGCTTGGCGTTGTCGAGGTGGATCGCGTCGCCGTTGCCGTTGCCGGCCTGGACCTTCGAGATCTTCATGTTGCGCACGATGACGTTGCTGACGTCACGGATGTTCAGGCCGCAGCCGGTCAGCCCGGAGTTCGCGCCGACGCCGAGGACGGTGGTGTTGCCGCCCACCCGGACGTCCTCGGAGCAGGTGAAGTTGCCGTTCACCTGGACGATCTTCGCGGCGTCGCCCTTCACGGCGGTGGTGAGCGCGGTCAGGGAGGTGACCGTCGTCGTGGCGCCGCCCGCGCCGCCGGTCGTGCCGCCGCCCTGGGTCGCCCAGCCGATCAGCCCCGTGGTGGGCGGGGTGGTCGGGCCGCCCGTGGGCGTGGTGCTCGGCGTGGGCGACGGGCTTCTCGTCGGCGTGACGGTGGGGGTGGACGACGGCTGGGAACCGGCCGGCTGGAGGGTCCACTGCTTGGTGGACACCGAGTCGCAGGAGTTCTGCTGCACCAGCGCGCCCGAGGACGTGGAGTTGTCCTTGGTGTTCAGGCACTTGTCGCTGTTGGCGTTGACCACCTGGTAGTTCGAGCCCGAGGTGGTGAGCTCCCAGGTCTGGGAGGACGCTCCGGTGCACGATTCCTGCTGGACGGCCTTGCCGGCGGAGGTGGAGGCCCCGGCGACCCCGGCGCACTTGCCGCTGTTGCCGGCGGCCACGCGGAAGCCGCTGCCCTGGGACGAGAGGTTCCAGGTCTGGTTGCTCGCGCCGTTGCAACCGGACACCGTGAGCTGCACGCCGTCGGAGGTGCTGCCGCCCGGAACGGTGAGGCACAGGGCGCTCGCGCCGTTCACGATCCGGTAGGCGCCCGCACTGGGCCCCGCACTGGGCGCCGCGTTGGAGACGCCGACGAACACGCCGCCGACCAGGGCGGCGACCCCGGCGAGGGTGCCGATCACCCCGACTCCGGTTCTGGTTCTGGTTCTCAAAGCCGAGCTCCTTGCATGTCGTGCAGGACCCCTGACCGAGGGGGTGACTCCTGGTCCCGCGAAGGGGGCGTTCATCAATGCGAACAGCATTCATGAGGGGGAACAACACGCTACGGACCTGTTAAGCGCCGGTCAACGGATTCGCGCGCGCGGTTTCGAGCCGCCTCGTCGCTCACCCCGGTTGGGCAGGTGGAGGCGGACGGCGGTCCTCTGAGATCATCGTGAAACGTTCACGCCGGACCGTCGGGGGAAGGATGGGCGAGGAGGTGGCATGAGCGAGGAGCGAGGATCCGAGACGCCGTTCAGCGAGTGGCTGCGGTCGGCGAGCGAGCCGGACTGGACGGCGGTGGTCACGCATCCCTTCGCCGCGGGTATCCATGACGGCATCGCCGACATGCGCCGCTACCTTGAGCAGGACTTCCAGTTCGTGGACTCCTTCACGGCGCTGCTCGGCGCCGCGGTCGCGGCGGCCGACACCTTCGAGGCGCGGGTGGCCGTGGGCCGCTTCCTCGGGCAGACCGTCGCCGACACCGAGCACAGCTACTTCCACCGCGCGCTCGCCGAGCTCGGGGGCGAGCAGGCCCCGCCGGAGCCGGTGACGGTCGAGTTCCGGGCCCTGATGGACGAGGTGCGCCTCAGCCAGGACTATCCGCTGATCCTGGCCGTGCTGTGCGTGACCGAGTGGACCTACCTCGGCTGGGCCTCGCGGGCCATCGGGCTCCCGGATGGCTTCGTCCACCGGGAGTGGATCGAACTGCACAGCGGGCCGGAGTTCGAGGCGTGGGTGGGTTTCCTGCGCGGCGAGCTCGACCGGCTCGGCCCCGGCCTCGACGAGAACGGCCGGGCCCGGGTGCTGGACGTCTTCCGCCGGGCGACCACCCTGGAGCGCCGCTTCTTCGACATGGCGCTCGGCTAGACACACAGGGCGGCGAGGCGGCGCAGGGACACGCGCAGGAAGACCGCGCTCACCGGCCCGGCGACCCGCCAGCCGATCCGTCCGGCCAGGCCGAGGGGCACGTGGAGGTGCTCCTCCCAGACGATCCTGCTCCCGCCGCCGGGACGGGGCAGCACGTGGAACCGCCCGACGCCGCGTACGACACGGCCAGTGTGGCGGACCTCCACCTCGTGCGGCGGCCGCCAGCCGGTGACGTCCATCGTGTCCACGAACGACAGCGGGCCGATCCCGGTGGCCGCCGCCAGCCTGCTGCCCCTGCTGTGGCCGTCGCCGGCGACCACCCATGCCCGGGTCAGCAGCATCCACTCGTGCTGCCGGGGCCAGTCGGTCAGCACGGCGAAGACCCGCTCCGGGCTCGCCTGCGCGTCCACCGCCACCGAGAGGATCTCCACCCCGTACGTCCTACCCAGGTGAGCGTCCTATCCCAGGAAGCGGATGTCGCGGGCGGAGGCGTCGCCGGCCGCGAACTCCAGCAGGCGCTCGCCCTCGGCCGCCAGAGCGTCGCGGGTGGCGGCGCCGAGCGGCGCGAACGGCTCGATCTCCAGGACCGCGGTCTCCCCGGCCCGCTCGGTCCGCCGCCGCTCGATCCGCTCCCGTTCGATTCGCCACAGCCCGGCGACGAAACCGTCGACCAGGATCGTCGCGCGGATGATCCCGTTGACCGTGAAGACCCGCAGGCGATGCTCCTCGGCCATCACCCGCGTCCGGTCGGCGTGCGAGAGCAGCAGGTTGTCGAACTCGGGCAGGAACCGCACCGGCGCCTCGGCGTCCGGGCCGGGCAGCGGCGCCCCGGGCAGGTCGAACAGCTCCACCCCGTTCTCGTCCCGGTAGGTGACCAGGTCGAGGCCCTTCACCACCGAGCGCAGCCCGGTCAGGCCCGACCAGGTCTGCATGTCCTTCACCGACGCCGGTCCGAAGGCGCGCAGGTAACGCAGCACCATGTCGCCGGCGGCCGAGCCGTCGCCGAGCGGACGGCCCAGCCATGACTCCGCCGGGACGTGCCGCGCCTGGCCCGAGGCGCCCCACACGCCACGCGGCGGGACCTGCACCAGCGGCACGACCGCGCGTACGGCCTGGGCGAGCGCGTCGCGGCCCGGCCACCGCTGCCCGAGCAGCTCCTCCAGCTCCGCGAAGCTCAGCGGCCGCTCCTCCATCAGGGCGCGGGCGGCGTTCGCCACCTCGCCGAGGTCCACCCCGTCCAGCCGCCTGCCGTACGAGGTGCGCAGCAACCGGTCGAGGAGCGGCTGCATGACCGGGCGCAGGGCGAGGCAGTCGTCGGCGCTGACCAGGTGGATGGTGCCGCGCATCAGCGCGATCCGTACGGCCGCGCGGTCGGTGAGCAGCCCGGCCAGGTCCTCGTGCCGGAAGTCCAGCAGGCGGGTCCACAGGCCGACGTAGGCTGGGAGAGGAGCCTGCGACTGCATGCCCACCAGGTGCTCGATCGCGGCCAGAGCCTTGGCGTCGTGGCGGCGCAGCAGCATCTGGCGGTCGAGCAAGGCGCGGTTGAGTTCGCGTCGGGTCAGCACGCCGCAAACATAACGCCTGGCACCGACAAACCCGGGGGGTGCCGCTGATGATCACCATTGACGTCCCGCTGTGGGCCGCACGGCTGCGGGCGCTGCGCCGCGGACGCCTGTGGAGCCGCCGGGATCTGGAAGAACGGCTGACCGAAGCCGCCGGGGAGACCGAGCCCGGCCTGCCCGCGGACGCGGTGCGCGCATGGGAGGCGGGGGAGCGGCGGCCGGACCCCGGCCACGCGGAGCTGCTGTGCCGCGTGTTCGGCGTCGACGAGGCGGACCTGTTCGTCGGGCCGCAGTCGGGCACCACCCTGTGGCACCACCTGACCGGCATTCCGCTGGTGCCGGGCCTGTTCCCCGAAGAGGAGGAGGAACGGGTCGGCCGGGCCATCGAGCGCCCCTGGCGCGCCGACGCCGGCACGGTCGGCTACTTCGAGCGCGTGCTCGACGCCTGCGCCGTGCCGCACGCGCGGCCGGCCGATCTCGCGGCGGCGCTGCGGCCCGTCTTCGCGGGCATCGAGGCGTTCCGCCATGACGCCCGGCCGTCCGCGCGGGGACCGCTGCTCACGCTCGCCACCCGCGACGCGGAGCTGATCAGCGGGATGGAGCACGAGGCGGGCGACGCGCCTGGGGCACGGGCCTGGTCCGACCGGGCGATCCGCGAGGCGCGCGAGACCGGCGACCCCCTCACCGAGGTCTTCGCGTTGATCCAGCGGGCCGAGCTGGTCGACGCCGCCGAGCCGGGCGAGATCGTCGAGGCGGCCGTGGCCGCCCGGGAGCGTACGGGCGTGTCGGCCGAGGTCGGAACGCTGTCCCGGCGGCGCGAGGCCCGGGCGCACGCGCTGGCGGGCGAGGTGGAGCTGTGCCACCGCTGCCTTGAGGAGTGCCCTGAGGAGTGCTCGGAGGAGCCGGGCGAGACGCGGGCGGAGCTGTGCGCGGGCTGCCTGGTCGACCTCGGCCGGCCGGGCGACGCCATCGAGCTCCTGGAGGGCGAGCCGGCCCCGGCCACACCCGCGTACCTCGCGGCGTACGTGCTGGCCCGCAAGGCGCACGCGTACGCCGAGGCGCACGAGCGGGACCAGGCGGCCGACCTCGCCCGGCGGGCGCTCGCGCTGGCCCGCCGTGCCGGGGCCGCCCGGGCCCTGCGCGAGCTGAGCCGCGTCCATCTGCCGTCCACTCCGGAAGCGCGCAGGCACTCCTTCGTCTGACGGGCGTCAGTGGCCTGTGTGGCTGGTGTGGGCGGGGACGGTGCGGTTCACCCGGCTCTCGGTGCCTGGTTCGACGATCACGAACTGCCCCATCATGCCGGAGTCCTCGTGGCGGAGGATGTGGCAGTGGTACATGTACGGCGAGGCGGGGTCGGTGTGGCCGCCGAACTGGACCGCGAGTCGCACGACGCTCTTGGAAGGCACGTAGACGGTGTCCTTGTAGCCGGTGGCGTAGGCCGGCGGCGCGGAGCCGTCCACCTCCAGCACCTGGAAGGCGACCTCGTGGATGTGGAAGTTGTGGGAGTAGACGTTGTTCTCGATCTCCCAGATCTCGACGGCCCCGGCGGGCACGACCTCGTCGATGCGCGCCATGTCCACCCCCTTGCCGTTGATGGCGTCGTGCCCGCTGAGCTTGAAATGCCGCACCGTGGCGCCGGGGGGTGCGGTGATGGGGGTGCAGGGGGGCCAGGCGGGCGGGGACGGCAGGAGCCGGCTTGAGGTCGGCGGCGGCGACGATCTTCAGTAGGTCGAAGTCGCCCGTGCCGATGTCGACGCCGTTGTCGGCGGTGCGCAACAGCACCTGCTCCCCGGGAGCGAACGCCACGACGATCTCCGCGCGTTCGCCGGGGGTGAGGGAGATCGTCTCGACCTCGACCGGGGCGCCGAGCAGGCCGCCGTCGTTCGCGACGACGTGGAAGCGGCGCTTGTCGGCGAAGACCAGGTTGTACATCCGGGCGTTGGAACCGTTGAGCACGCGGAAGCGCACCCGCTCGGTGGTGACGGTCAGGTGGGGGTTGTAGGTGCCGTTGACGAGGATGTGGTCGCCCAGAATGCCGAAGGTGCCCTTCAGCGGGTCGCCGTCGAAGGAGCCGTCGGCCGCGAACTTCTTGTCCTGCAGGATCAGCGGGAAGTCGTCGACGCCGTAGTCGCCGGGCAGGTCGAGATCGAGGTCCTCGTCGAGGATGAACATCCCGGCCAGGCCCCGGTAGACGTGCTGAGCCGTGGTGCCGTGGGGATGCGGGTGATACCAGGAGGTGGCGGCGGGCTGGTCGATCGTCCAGTGCGGCGTCCAGACGGCGCCCGGCTCGATGGGCTGGTGCGGACCGCCGTCCATCCGGGCCGGCAGGCGCATGCCGTGCCAGTGCACGGTGCTGACCTCGGGGAGCCGGTTGTGTACGGCCATCTGGACCTTGTCGCCGCGGCCGGCGCGCAGGGTCGGGCCGAGGAAGCCTCCGTTGAAGCCCCAGGTGGGCGTCTGCTTGCCGGCGAGGATCGGCGTCCGACCCGCCTGCATGGACAGCTCGAATCGCCGTACGCCGTCCCTGCCCGGCTTGGGGTGGAGCAGCGGGGGCACCCGCAGGGGATTGCGGAAATCGAGGGCGGCCGGGCGAGACGAGGAAGTGGAGTCCGAACCGGAGCTACAGGCGGTCGCGAGGCCCGACAGGGCCGCGATCGTGAGGAATCTACGTCGATGCATGGCGAGCAAACTGTAGTGATCCATCCCGGCCAGGGTTGAATCGCCGGGGCGGGGGAGGCCTTGTTAGGTTGTGGGCGTTTCGCGTGATTCCTCCTTAAGGGGCGCCCATGCCGGCCGGATCCTCGCTGCCGCCTTCCCTGCTCCGGGCGCTGGCCCGGCCGGTCCCGCCGGGGAGTCTGGACGACGTCGAGCACGTCGTCTTCGTCATGCTGGAGAACCGCTCGTTCGACCACTACTTCGGGCGGATGCGCGGGGTGCGGGGGTTCGGGGACCGCAACGCGGTGTCCACCCGGGCCTGGCGGCCGGTCTTCGAGCAGGACGGCGTGCTGCCCTTCTCCGTACGGGAGGCGGCCGAGCGGGCGGGGGCGGACCCGATGCTGCTCGACACGCACGACCACACCTGGCTCGGCACCCAGAACGCCTGGGCCATAGGCTGGAACGACGCCTGGGTGCCCAGCAAGGGGCCCGGCTCGATGGCCTACTACGACCGGCGCGATCTGCCCTTCCACTACGAGCTGGCGGACACGTTCACGATCTGCGACGCCTATCACTGCTCGCTGCTGACCTCGACCACGCCCAACCGCAACTACCACATGACGGGTTACACGGGCTATGAGCCGGGCACCCGGCAGCGCGCGCTGGACAACGTCGCGTCCGAGGGGGCGGAGGGGCATCCGGGCTACGACTGGGGCACCGTGCCCGAGCTGCTGACGCGGGCCGGGCACACCTGGCAGGTGTACCAGGAGTGGGACAACTACGAGTGCAACAACCTCGAGTTCTTCCGGCCGTTCATGGCCGTGATGGACCGGATCGGGCTGGGCAGCATGCGCTCCTTCTACGAGAAGGTCCGGGCGGCGGAGGACCCGGCGCCGCTGCTGGCGGAGCTGGAGGCGCGGGTGGCCGCCCTGGAGCCGGCCGACCGCGACCTCTACGACCGGGCGCTGCGCCGCGCCCCCGCGGGCGGCCTGGCGGAGTGGTTCGCCGCCGACGTGGCCGCCGGGCGGCTGCCCGCGGTGTCGTACGTCGTGCCCTCGCTGGCCGACTCCGAGCACCCCGAGGGGTCGTCGGCCGTGGAGGGCGGACGGGTCGTCTACGAGCTGCTCGACGCACTGGGCTCCCATCCCGAGGTCTGGGCGCGTACCGCCCTGTTCATCACCTACGACGAGAACGACGGCTTCTTCGACCACGTCCCGCCGCCGGTGCCGCCCGACGGCACTCCGGAGGAGTTCGTCGGCGGGCGGCCGATGGGCCTCGGCGTCCGCGTTCCCATGATCGTCGTGTCGCCGTGGAGCGTGGGCGGCCACGTCTGCTCCGAGACGTTCGACCACACCTCGACCGTACGGTTCCTCGAGCGCCGGTTCGGGATCGCGGCGCCCATCGGCGAATGGCGGCGCCGGGTGGCGGGCGACCTCACCTCCGCCTTCGACTTCGCCGCCCCCATGCCCCCGCCTCCCGTGACGGCCGTCGCCGAGCCCCGGCCGGCTCCCGCCGGTGACCGGTGGTATCCGCAGGTGCCCGCCGAGCAGCGGATGCCGGTCCAGGAGCCGGGGGTCAGGCCCGCCCGCGCGCTGCCCTACCAGCCGGACGCCGAGGCGGTCGTGCGCGGGCGGTCCGTGGAGATCGCGATGCGCAACTCCGGCGCGGCCTCCGCCCACTTCATCCTGTACGGCTACCTCGGCGAACTCGCCAAGCCGATGCACTTCGACGTGCTCGGCGCGGCGGAGGAGGTGCTCTACTTCCCCTGCCCGTCGTACGACCTGGTGCTCGTCGGGCCGAACGGGTTCCGCCGGGAGTTCCGCGGCGGGACGGCCGACCCGGTGGAGGTGACCGGCGCGATCGACGCCGCCGCCCGCGCCGTCGTGATCGCCGTGGCGAACCGGAGCGCTTTCCCGGCCGAGGTGTCGGTCACCCCGCTGGCCTACGGCGGGGCGGCGCGTACGGTCGGGATCGCACCGGGAGACACCGCCCGCGTGGAGTGGCACGCGCCCACCGGCTGGTACGACCTGATGATCGGGGTGGCGGGGCACGACGGGTTCGCCCGGCGGCTGATGGGACACGTCGAGAACGGCCGCCCGAGCGTCACGGGGTGACGCCCGGGCCCGGGAAGGCAGGTCAGGCGCGCACGAGCGGCGTGTCGACGAGGTGCTCTGCGAGGAACCACGCCTGCAGTTCGCCCGTGCGGATGACCTGGGAGACGAGCAGGTCGTTGGTGCCGTCGTCGCCCATCTCGTCCGCCCGGGAGGCGGCGTCGTGCGCGGCGACCAGGATCGTCTCGTGCGCCTCCAGGAGCCGGGACAGCATGGCGGGCACCTCCTCCACGCCGTCCGGCGGCCGCGGGATCACGGTCATCTCCGCCACCTGGCGCGGATCGCCGACCGCGACGCCGCCGAGGGTCTGGATGCGTTCGGCGACCGCGTCGATGATCGGCAGCTGCTCGCTCGCATGCTTGTCGAGAAGCAGGTGAAGCTGGTAGAAGGTCGGCCCCCGCATGAGCCAGTGATGCTTCTTGTACAGGCTGTAGAGGATCTGCGTGTCGGCCAGGACCTGGTTGAGCCGCTGGCAGGAGTACTCGCGCGTCTCCCTCGGCAGCCCGACCGGGAAGTCCCGCACGGTACCGAACGCCTGTATCTCGGTGCCCCTCTGGTGGAGCCAGGGCTGGCTGCTCTCACGGACTCTGGAGGAAGGGTTGACGCTCAAGATGTCTCTCCTCGCTCGATCGGTTTATGCCCAATAGGTAGTCTTTCGCCAGCCATGACCTCTAAACACCCTTCTGGGGCCTTTGTCGCCCGGCGACTCCGTCCGGCCCGGCGCGACGGGCCATGATCGGCGGCGGGCCGGCCGGAGGTGATCTCGGTGGCCCGCGGCGCGGCGCCGTGATCGGAAAGGCGTGGCGCCGGAATTCATTCCATTGATTGGTCAAATATTTCCGACATACTAGGTTCGGGGTATTACGGCAAGGAAATACGAATGAATTCATTTGATGGGAGAATCATGGAGTCGCTGGTCGTCGAGCGGGTGGAGACGTTCGTCGTCGAATTGCCCTCCATCAGGTCGTTCAGCATTTCCGGAGGGAGCGTCACCACGGCGGGAAAGCCCGCGGAACGTGTCCTCGTCAAGGTGACGGCCGGCGGCGTGACCGGCTGGGGTGAGGCGACGCCGACGCCCTCCTGGACGTACGAGACCATGGAGTCGATCTCGACGACCATTCACCGTTACCTCGCTCCGGTATTGGTCGGACGGCCGGCGTGGGATCTGGACGGCGCCTGCGCGGCCTACGAAAAGGTGATCAACCGGGGCCTGACGATCGGCTCCCCCATCGCCAAGTCCGCGCTCGACATCGCCCTGCACGACCTGCTCGGCCGGGCCCTCGGGGTCCCCGTCGGCGTGCTCTGGGGCCAGCGCCGCCTCGACCGGATCCGGCTCGGCTGGATCGTGGCCGGGCAGGCCCCGGGCGAGGTGCGCAAGGCGGTCGAGGAGGGGCGGGCCGAGGGCTATCACGCGTACAAGGTGAAGGTGGGCCTGCACGACGAGGCGACGGACGTCTCGATCGTGGCGGCGGTCAGGGAGGCGGCGCCGGACGCGCCCATCTGGGTGGACGCCAACCAGGCCTACACCGTGGACGCCGCGCTGCGCATGGCGCGCCGGCTCGCGGAATTCGACGTGTCGGCGTTCGAGCAGCCGCTGCCCGCCAACGACGTCACCGGGCTGCGCAGGCTGCGTGACCACAGCCCGCTGCCGGTGGCGCTGGACGAGAGCCTGCGCCACCCGTCCGACCTGGCCACGTTCGTGAAGCTCGACGCGGTGGACATCGCCATCGCCAAGGTCCAGCGTTCGGGCGGGCTGACGCTCTCGCGGCGGCTGTGCCAGCTCGCCGAGGACGCGGGGCTGCGCATCATGGGGTCGGGACTGACCGACACCGATCTCGGGTTCGCCGCCTCGCTGCACCTGTTCGCGGCGTTCGGCGTCGACACCCCCGTCGATCTGAACGGACGGCAGTTCGTACGCTCGGCCTATGTCGGGGGGAGCACGGTGGAGGTCGTCGACGGCACCGCTCTGGTGCCGACCGGGCCCGGCCTCGGTGTCGAGGTGGACGAGGACGCGGTGCGCGCCCTCGCCTCGGCGCACTGGAGCGTCTGACGGCGGCTCCGGCCGGTCGCGGCCCGGGGCGGACGACCTGCCGCCCCGGGCCGAACAAACCCGGGCGCCCGGCTCAGCGCAGCCAGTCGTCCAGGTTGGCGGCGACGAAGTCGTCGTCCACCAGCCAGGGATAGGCGGCGCGCACCCGGGCGATCTCCTCGGCCTGCCCCGGGGACAGCCCCTCGCGGGTCGAGGCACCACGTGCCGGCCAGAAGGCCCTGCCCGCGCAGCACCTCGTGGACCCCGGCGATGCAGCCGTGGAAGCCGCCGGCCACGTCGAAGACGGCGCCGTTGGCGTCGGTGAGGTCGGCGGCGCGGCCCAGCAGGGAGCGCAGGACCTCCTCGTCCCCGGCCCACGCGCGCCGCACCTCCTCGAACATGAGCACGGCCGCGCGGGTCCACACCGCCCACTGGCCGAGCAGTCCGCCGACGACGCGGCGGCCCGCGATCGGCGTGAGCAGGTCGGTCAGGATGTTGTCGTCGTTGCCGGTGTAGAGCGCGATGTCGTCGGCCCGTCCGGACGCGGCGACGGCCCGGACCACGTCGACCGTACGGTAGCGGTCGAATGGCGCCATCTTGATCGCGACCAGGGACTCCTGCTCGCTGAGTGAGCGCCAGAAGGACGGGCTCAGCCTGCGGCCGCCCACCGCCTCCTGAAGGTAGAAGCCGATGACGGGCAGCACCTCGCCGACGGCCCTGGCCCGCTCCAGCAGTTCCGCCTCGCCGGCGCCCGGCACCTTCGGCGACAGCAGCACGGCGTGGTAGCCCAGCGAGGCCGCCAGCTCCGCCTCGGCGACGGCCTGGGCGGTGTCGCCGCACGCCCCGGCGACCAGGACGAACGGCCGGTCGGCCTCCTTCGCCACGACCTCGGCGGAGATCTCCAGCACCGGCCGGAGCAGCCCGACTTCGCGGATCTCGAACTGGGTCGTGTGCACGGCGACGGCCACCCCGCCCGCCCCGGAGGCGAGGTAGTAGCGGGTGAGCGCCCGCTGCCGGCGCTCGTCCAGCGTGCGCCCGGCGGTCAGCGCGAGCGGGTGGGCGGGGATGACCGTCCCCGCTCTGAGCAGGTCGAGCGACATCTCAGAACCTCCCGTCGCGCACGGCGAACTTGGTCGGCTTCCCGGACAGCGGCAGCCCCCGCGACAGCCAGCCGGCCTGCCAGGCGATCAGCGTGTCGAGCGGCACCTCCGGATAGCCGAACAGGCCGTGGCAGCGAGAGGCGTCGCTCAGCAGCGCCGTGCCGCTCTCCTCGCCGGTGAAGGTCGCCTCGACGCCGAGAGCGGCGCCGAGCCGGATCGCGATCCGCCGCACCGACGCCGTCTCCGGGCCGGTCAGGTTGAGCGTGAACGCCTCCGGAGCGCGCGCGTGCAACAGCGATCGCAGCGCGACCTCATTCGCGTACCCCTGCCACACCACGTTGACGTGCCCGGTCGTGACGTCGACCGGCTCACCCGCCGCCACCGCGGCGGCGATGTCGGCGATCACGCCGTAGCGCAGATCCACCGCGTAGTTGAGGCGCAGGATCGCGACCCGCGTACCGTACGCGGCGGCGGCGTGCTCGAACACGCGTTCCCTGCCGAGGCAGCTCATCGCGTACTCGCCGACGGGCCCCGGCTGGTCCTCCTCCGCGCAGCCGCCGGAGGCGAGGGGTGCCAGCGGGTACACGTTGCCGGTGGAGAAGGCCGCTATCGCCGAGTCGCGATAGCGCCGGGCGACCGCCGCGGGCAGCGCCGCGTTGACCGCCCACGCCTGGTACGGCGCCGCCGACGTGCCGAACTTGGCGCCGACCATGAAGACGACGTTCGCCGCGTCGGGCAGCCCGGCGAGGTCGTCGCCGCCCATCAGGTCGTGGCGCACCACGTCGACGCCCTCGTCCGCCAGCGCCCGCGCCGCCGCGTCGTCCGACCAGCGCGAGACCGCGTACACGCGGGCGGAGCCGCGTCCGGCGGCGTCCAGCGCGCGCCGGGCGAGCCGGACCAGGCTCGGCCCCATCTTGCCGCCGGCGCCGAGGACGACGAGGTCGCCGTCCAGCCGGCCGGCGTCGGCGACCAGCGCGGCCGAGGGGGTGGCCAGCCGGTCTTCGAGCTCCCGCTCAGAGGTGAACATGTCGCGCTCCTTGGTGGTGTGGCCGGCGGTAACCCACGCCCAGCCGATCGAGGAGCGGCAGGTGGGCGGTGAGCCGCCGGGTGAAGTCGCCGAGGTCCCGGCCGGAGGTCCAGGCGGCCTCGGCGACGGCGCAGAGCCGGGGGAAGGCGTTGTAGTCGAAGCGTTCCCTCGTGGGGAGGTACTCGCCCCAGAGCTGGGCCTGCATCCCGAGGACGCCTTCCCCCGCGTCGAACCCGTAGACGGTCTCCAGCGGAAGCGGCCCGGCGATGCTCACCGGCTCGCCGGGGGCGTCCGACTCGGCGTAGTCCAGGTAGGTGTGCGTGTGGGGCGCCGCGACCACGTCGTGCCCTGTTCGCAGCGCTGCCTCGATCCGGTCCACGCCCCGCCACGCCATGATCACCATGTCCTCGGGCGGGTCGTGGTCCAGCATGTCGTCCCAGGCGACGGCGCGGCGGCCGAGCCCGCGCAGGTGCCCGGCGAGGAGCCGCCCCCACCAGCCGTGCAGGGCCTCCGGGCCGGGGAGCCCGGCGTCCGCCACCCGCCGGGCCGCCTCCGGGCTGGCCGCCCACTCCTCCGTACGGACCTCGTCACCCCCGATGTGGACGAACCGGGACGGGAACACATCGCACAGCTCGTCGAGCACGTCGCGGGCGAACCCGGCGGCGCGGTCGCTCACGTTGAGCACGTGCGAGGAGATGCCCCACGAGGTGCGGACCCGCACGGGCTCGGCGGACGGGTGGCCGAGCCAGGGGCAGGCGGCGATCGCGGCCTGGGAGTGCCCGGGAAACTCGATCTCGGGGACCACGGTCACGCCCCGGGCCGCCGCGTAGTCCACCAGGTCGCGCAGCTCCCGCTGGGTGTAGAAGCCGCCGTGCGGGGTCCCGTCGAACCTGCCCTCCCGGGCGTGGCCGACCGGGGACTCGGCGCGGTGGGCGCCGACCTCCGTGAGCGGCGGGTGCGCCCGCACCTCGAAGCGCCACCCCTGGTCGTCGGTGAGGTGCAGGTGCAGCACGTTGAACTTGTGCAGCGCCAGCAGGTCCACGTACGCGCGCAGGAAGGAGACCGGGCGCCACCAGCGCGCCACGTCGATCATGACGCCGCGCCAGGCGTACCTGGGCACGTCCCGGACGGTCACGCACGGCACGGCGCCGGGCGCGCCGAGCTGGCGCAGCGTCTGGACGCCCCAGCCCAGCCCGGCGGCTCCGGCCGCGGCGATCCTGGCCGTTTCCGGGGTGACGGTGAGCGTGTACCCCTCGTCGCCCAGCGACGGGTCGTCCACGAGGTCGAGGACGATCTCCCCGGGGGCGTCGCCGTCCTCGGGGAGGCCGAGCAGCTCCCGGGCCGCGTCGGCGTGCGGGCCGCGCACCCGGGCGCCCCGGTCGAGCGGGAACCGGCCCTCGCCCGAGATGAGTGAGGTGACCTGGGGAATCACCGCCCGAGCACCTCGCGGAACGCCCCGAGCGCCTCGCCGACGGGCGGCGCGTCCGGATACCACACGCGCTCCCATTCGAGCGCGAGATATCCGGCGTATCCGATGCGGTCCAGCTCGGCGAGCACGCCGGGCACGCCCACCGCGCCCTTGCCCGGCAGCACCGGCGCCAGATCGGTGGGCGACGCCGCGTCCTTGATCTGCACGTGCCTCAGGTAGGGCGCGAGCGCGTCCGCGGTGGCCGGGGCCGCCTCGCCCGCCCGCCACGGGTTGACCACGTCCCACAGCGCGCCGACGCGCGGCGAGCCGACCCCGGCCAGGACTCCGGCGATCGCCTCGCCGGTGAGGAAGACGTCGTGGGTCTCCAGCAGCACGTCGACGCCGTTGTCCGGCAGCCGGTCCGCGACCTCCGCGAGCCTCCGAGTCGCGGCGGCGGCCGGACCGGCCTGCCCTTCGACGCCGCCGAAGACCCGCACGTACGGCGAGCCGAGCGCTTCGGCGATCTCCACGTGACGCAGCACCTCGGCCACCGGGTCGCCGTCCGGCCGCGCCACCCGGGTGTAGGAGCAGACCGCGACGATCTCGACGCCGGCGGCGGCGAACGCGCGCGCGACCTCGCGCAGCTCGCCGGCGGGCGTGTCCGGCGAGATGATCTCGCCGTCGGCGCAGCGCAGTTCCACACCCGCGCAGCCGTACCGGGAGGCCGTGGCGATGACGTCGCCGACGGGGGCGCCGGGCATGCCGAGCGTGCTGAACGCGAGAGGGTTCACAACTGTCCCTTCACAGTGATGGAGGACCCCTGACGGGATGACTCGTAGACGGCGAGGGCGACGTCCAGGACGGACAGCGCGTACTCGGGCGTGACCTCGGGTGTGCCGTTCTCCGCGCAGGCCCGCGCGAAGTCGGCGAGCTGCGCCGCGAACGCCGTGGTCATCTCGCCCGGCTCGGGGGCGGCCACCTGTGTGGCGACCCCTCTCCGGAAGGACCAGACGCCCTCGCCCCGGCTGATCCGTATCGCGCCCTCGCCGCACACGACCTCGGCCTCGTCGGTGAACGGCAGGCCGGTGCCGGTGACGGAGATGGTCGAGCGGGTGCCGTCGGCGTGCCGCGCCAGGGCGACCGCCTCGGTCTCGACCGACCCGCCCGCGGGCGCGGCGGTGTGGCCGGTGACCTCGACGATCGGCGAGCCGACGAGCATCTGGAGCTTGTCGATGCTGTGGGTGCCGACGTTGAGCACGATGCCGCCCCCGGCCATGCCGGGGTCGAGGAACCAGCGGGGTCGCGCGGGGTCGGCGTAGTCGGCGGTCCGCCGCTCCGAGGCCACCACGACGCGGCCCAGCTCGCCCGAGGCGAGGTAGGAGGCCGCGGCGCGCAGCGTCGGGACGAAGCGCAGCACGTGCCCGACCGCGAACACGACGCCGGCCGCGCGGCAGGCCTCGATCATGCGGATCGCGTCCTCGCGCGTCGGTGGCGGATCGGCTTCTCCCAGGAGGACGTGCAGTCCGGCCGCGGCCGCGTCCAACGTGATCGGGGTGTGCAGGGCGTGCGGGACGGTGATCACGACCGCGTCGAGGCCGCCCGCGTCGATCATCGCCCGGTGATCGGTGAAGACGAGGGCCCCTGCCTCCGCGGCCAGCTTCTCCGCCGCCTCGGCGCGCACGTCGCACACCGCGACGACCTGCGCCTGCCCGCCGGTGCGGCGGGCGGCGGCCACGTGGAACTCCGCGATGGTGCCCGCGCCGATGACGCCCAGGCGCAGCGTAGGCAGGCGCAGCCCGGATGTTGTTGTCACGATTTCCTTTCCGGTTCGGATGGGGCGCTTCAGCCCTTGAGTCCCGCGGACATGGTTCCGCGGACGAAATAGCGCTGGGCCAGGACGAACACCACCAGCATCGGCAGCAGGCTCATCATCGCCGCGGCCGTGACGAGCTGGTCGTTCCCGACGAACTGGCCCTTGAGGCTCAGCACGCCGACGGGCAGCGTGTAGTGCTCCGGCGAGGTGAGGTAGATCGTGGGTTCGAGCACGGCCTTCCACGACGTGGTGAACGTGAAGACCGCGAGCGTGGCCAGGGCGGGCTTGGCCAGCGGGAGGTGGATCCGCCAGAACACCTGCCAGGGGTTGGCGCCGTCGAGGCTCGCTGCCTCCTCGAAGTCCTTCGGAATGCCGAGGAAGGTCTGCCGCATCAGGAAGATCCCGATCGGGGTGGCCAGCCAGTACGGCGCGATGAGCGGCAGCAGGGTGTCCAGCCAGCCCAGCGAGCGGAAGAGCAGGAAGTTCGGGACGATCGTGATGACGGTCGGCAGCATCATGGTGCCGAGTGCCATGGTGAGCAGCGCGTCCCTGCCGGGCAGGCGCATCCTGGCGAGGGCGTGCCCGACCATGGCGCTGGTCAGCACGTTGCCGGCCACGGCGAGGGCCGCGATCACCAGGCTGTTGGTCAGGTAGAGCCCGAACGGCGTACGCCGCCACACCTCCGCGTAGTTGTCCCAGTGGACCGGGTCGGGGATCCAGCTCGGCGGCACCTGGATGTACTGCGCGAAGCTCTTGAGCGAGTTGCTGAGCGCGGCCACGAACGGCACCAGCATGACCAGCGCGCCCGCCGTGACCAGGACGTAGGAGATGGTCTTACGCATAGTGCACCCACCTGCGCTGGAGCCGGAACTGCACCAGGGTCAGCGCGAGCACCAGCACGAACAGCACCCACGCGATGGCCGAGGCGTAGCCCATCTGGAAGAACTGGAAGCCCTGCCGGTAGAGATGGAGCACGGTCAGTTCGCTCGCCCCGTGGGGACCGCCGTCGGTCATCACGAAGACCTGCTCGAACGACTGCAGCGTCTCGATCGAGGTGAGCACCAGCACCAGGAAGGTGGTGCCGGAGATGCCCGGCAGGGTGATGTAGCGGAACCGGTTCCAGGCCGACGCTCCGTCGATCTTCGCCGCCTCGTAGCGCTCCTCGGGGATGGCCTGGAGGCCCGCGAGGAAGAGCACCATCATGTAGCCGACGCCCTTCCACACCGCGACCGCCGCGAGCGTGGGGATGACCAGCGCCGGGTCCTGCAGCCAGTTCTCCGACGGCAGCCCGAGGAAGCCGAGCACCTGGTTGGCGAGGCCGGTCTGCGGGTTGAAGACGGCGTCGGCGACGTACGCGACGACCACCCAGGACGAGACGACCGGGACGAAGTAGGCCGCGCGGAACAGGGCCATGCCGCGCAGCCGCTGGTTGAGCGCGATCGCCAGGCCCAGGGCCAGGACCGTCTGGGTCGGCACGAACAGCACCGCGAAGTACGCCGTGTTGCCGAGGGTCCGCCAGAAGACCTCGTCGCCGAACAGCCGGGTGAAGTTGCCGAACCCGACGAACTTCGGCGGGGAGACCAGGTCGTAGTCGGTCATGCTGAAGAACAGCGAGGCCAGCAGGGGCCAGGCGGCCAGCGCGACCAGGTGGAGCAGGTAGGGCGAGGCGAAGGCGAACGCCCAGGCGCGCTCGCCCGCGTGCCGTCTGCCGGACGATGGCCGCGGGTCGGCGGCCACCTTCCCGGCCTTCCTCGTGAGCACCGTCACTGCGTCTGCCCCGCGTAGAAGCGGTCGATGACCTCCTGGGCCTCCTTCTGGCCGGTCGCGAGCGCGGTGTCGACGGGCGAGGCGCCCGACAGCGCCTCGCTGATCCGCTTGGACAGGGCCTCGGTGTACTCCGACCAGACGGCGTTGACGCCGAGGTCGGTGGCCGCGTCGAGCGAGTCGAGGAACGCCTGGCGGCGGTCGGCGGGCAGGGCCGTCGCGGCGACCTTCTTGTTGATCGGGATCGCCTCGCCGAGCTCGGCCCACTTGCGCTGCGGGCCCTCCCCCGAGAAGAAGGTGATCCACTTCCACGCCGCGTCGGCCTGCGCCGGCGAGGCCGACTTGCTGACCACCCACGAGTTGACGATGGCGACGTTGCCGCGGCCGGCCGGGCCCTTCGGCATCGGGGCCACGCCGAAGTCGACGCCCGCGCTCGCCGCGGGCAGGGTGCGGGCGTAGATCCCGTACGACATCGCGACCCGGCCGGTGGCGAACAGCGTGTGGACGACGCCCTTGCCGAGGCCCTCGGTGGTCGCGTAGTCGGGGGCGAACCCGTCCTTGCCCATGGCGCCGAGCATCCATTCGAGCGCGGCCTTCGACTGCGGGCTGTCGACGACCACCTTGCGGTTGCCGTCGGTGACGATGTCGCCGCCGAACGCCTTGATGATCGGCCACCAGCTCTCGGTGAAGCCCGGCGAGTAGGCGCGGAAGCCGTACGTGTCGGGCTTGCCGTCGTTGTTGGTGTCCTTGGTGAGCTTCTTGGCGGCGGCGGCCAGGTCGTCGTAGGTCCAGTCGGCGGTCGGCGCGTCGACCTTGGCCTCGGCGAACAGCTTCTTGTTGTAGAACAGCACCGGCGTCTGGGCGCCCTGCGGGAAGCCGTAGATCCGGCCCTTGGGGTCCCGGTTCAGCTCGATGCCGGAATAGTCGGCGGCGTTGACGGTCTTGACCCGGTCCGTGAGGTCGGCGAGGGCGCCGCGCGCGGCGAACTCCTGCACGAGCACGCCGTCGGACAGCCACACCTGCGGCGCCTGGCCACCGGCGATCTCGGTCCGCAGCTTCTCGAAGAACTTGACGTACGGCGCCACCTCCAGCTGCACCTTGATCGACGGGTTGGCGGCCGTGAACTCCTTGACGAGCTCCCGCATGGTCGTGTCGGCCGGGTCTCCGGCTGCGGCGTAGAAGCCGAGCTTCAAAGTGACGGCTCCCGACTCGTCGGCCGAGCCGCCGCACGCCGCCGTGGCGGCCACGGTGAGCACGGCCGTCGCGGCGGCGGCGAGCATGCGCAGTCTCATTGGGTCCTCCAGCAGGAAGAGGGGAAGGGGGTGAGGATGACGGCCGGCGTCACCGGGGGACGCGGACCTCGACGAGGCTGCCGGAGGCGGCGCCGCAGGAGGCCCGTACGGCCAGCCGTGGCTGCAGCACGACACGGCAGACGGGGGCGGCCGCGCCGAGCTCGATCCGGCGGAGCAGCAGCTCGGTCGCCATGCGGCCCACCTCCGCCTTGGGCGGCGACACCGCGGTGAGCGGCACCTCGGACAGGTCGGCGACCTCGTCGTCGTAGGCGACGACGGCGATGTCGTCGGGGACGGTCAGGCCGACCCGGCGCAGGTAGGGCAGCAGCGCGGTCGCCTCGCGGTCGCCGAGGCACACCACCGCGCGGACCTTCTCCGTCACGCAGGCGTTGGCGTACGCGAGCATGTCGGGTCCGGTCCAGACGGGCTGCCTGGCCACGGCGTCCGGGATCTCCGGCAGCCCGAGGTCGGCCACGGCCTGGCGGTATCCCGCGAACACCTGCTCGGAGGTGGCGGTGCCGATCCGGCCGAGGTAGCCGATCCGGCTCCGCCCGAGCCCGTTGAGGTGCTGGACCGCGGCGTAGCCGCCGCCGTGCACGTCGGTGCAGACGTAGGAGGTCGGGTCGGCCGGCCGGGGGTCCGGCGGCCTGCGCTCCACCAGCACGTACGGCACGGGCAGCTCGCGCAGGCGGGCCAGGTGCGCGGCGGGGTCGGCGGCGAGGTGCAGGTTGGGCACCAGCAGCAGGCCCGCGACGCCGACGTCGACGAGCTGACGGATCTGCGCGAGCTCGACGCCGGGATCGTACTCGGAGCACGCGAGCACGAGCTGGACTCCGGCGGCGGTGGCCGCCCGCTCGATGCCCTGGACGATCTGGGGGAAGTAGTAGGTGTTCGACGGGACGAGCGCGCCGATGAGCCGCGGCCTGGCACCGGTGGTGGTGGCGGCGGTCACGAAGGTGCCCGATCCCTGCCGCCGCCGGACGAGTCCCTCGTCGACCAGCAGGTCGACGGCGCGGCGCACGGTGTTGACCCCGACCGAGTAGGTCTGGGCCAGTTCGGCCTCGGTCGGCAGCCTGCCGCCGACCGGCCAGCGGCCTTGCATGATCTCCTGCCGCAGGCGTGCGGCCAGGGTGCGGAATCGGCGTCCCCTTGGGAGGGAATTCATTCCGTCAGGTGGCTCCATAACGGGATTCTTCTCGTCATATCCGGGCAATGTCAACATAAAGTTATCCCCCTTTTTAAGCTGTTATAGGGAATGAATTCATGCCTCCTTCGGCATGGGAAAGGGCCGCCTCCGGACGGGAGGCGGCCCTCGGCAGAGCCGGTGTCACCAGCGGGCGGTGACGCTCCTGTCCTTGTCGTACGCCCCGGCCCAGTAGCGGCCGGGGGCGGTCAGGCGGTGACCGGCGAACCCGACCTCACCCGTCGGCTGCTTCAGCGCCTCGGAGGTCGCGGTGGCCCAGCCGTCCGCGCCCGCCTTCACCGTCACGTAGCGCCCGGCCGAGAAGGTGAACCGGCCGCGCACGGTCGCGGCCACCGGCTCCCCGCTCTCCTTGTCGACGACCCGCAGCCGCACCCGCGCGACGCCGCCCTCCACCGTGACGGCCATCGAGTCCACCACCATCGGGCGCAGGTCCGTGGTCCCGGTCGTCACCGAGACGGGGCCGGACGCGGGCCCGCGATGCCCCGCGACGTCCACCGGCACGATCCGGTACGTGTACCTGGTGCCGGGCAGCAGCCCGGTGTCGGTGTAGGTCAGGCCGCGGGCCCGGCCCGCGAGCGTGCCCGGCCCGGGGGTGAAGCCCGGTTCGGTCGATCTGTGCACCTCGTAGTGGTCGACCTCGGTGTCGTCGTGGGCCCGGCCGTAGCTCAGATCGACGGTGGCGTGGTCGAACGCGACCGCCTCCGGCGGGGAGCCGACCCCGGTCGGCGGGCCCGAGTCGGCGGGCGGCTCGGGCCACCGCGCCGACGGGCCCCAGATCGTGGGCAGCTCCCGGTAGGAGTCGTAGTGATGCAGCGCCACCCCGGCGAAGGCCGGGCTGCCGGAGAAGGCCTGGTAGACCTTCGCCAGCTCGGCCTCCAGCGCGTCCCTGCCCTCCTCCCGGAAGGTGATGCTGGACGGGTCGCCGCTGGTCGCGATGTCGAGCGTCTCCACCCCGACCACCACCGAGAGCGGCCTGCCGAGCCGTTCGGCGTAGGCGATCTCCCCGGCCGCCTGCGCGATGATGCCGGCCCCGCCGTCCGCCTGGTCGCGGTAGTCCATGATCGCGACGTAGTCCGCCATGTCCTGGATGTGCTCGGCCATCGTCGCGGTCTTCCCGCCGTACGCGATGTCCGTGCAGCAGGCGGAGGTGTCCAGCCAGCGGGGGATGGCGGGGCCGAACAGCAGCGGCTGCCCGGACGCGTCCCGGCGTGCGATCATCGCCCGCAGCGTGTCCAGCCACTGGATCTGCACGTCCGGCTTGGCGCTGTTGAACCACGGCAGGCTGTACGGCTCGATGTCCACGTTGATCCCGTCGAAGCGCTCGGCCGGCGCCGACGAGAGGTTGTAGTCGAGCACCCGCTCCATCTCCCGGACGGCGCGGTCCCGATATCGGGCGAGCGCCCCGAGGTAGGGCGGGCGGGTCCCGGCGGCCACCGTGGCGTGCACCTTCATCCCCCGGCGGTGCGCCCAGGCCACGAGGTCGCGCAGCTCCGGGCGGGCGTCATCGATCATGTCGCGCCCCGCGTACGTGTCCACGCCCAGGTACAGCGTCGAGCCGGGCGCGAGCACGGTCTCCAGCAGGCGGCGCGACCCGGGGTTGAGCACCAGGTTGTAGGAGGCCTTCTCCCACATCCACATCGCCCGGTCCTGCCGGTGCGCCACCGGGCGCTCCTTCTTCGCCGCCCCGAGGGCCACATATGTGCTGGGCGACCTGGACACGTGGCCGCGCGCGTCGACCGCCTCGGCCTCCAGGCTCGCCATCACGTCGCCGTACTTCGCCGGGTTCACCAGCGCGACGTACCGCCCGCGGGCTCCGGCGGCGCGCTGCCACGGGCCGCCGTTGACCCGGATCCGCACCGTGCGGACGTCCGCGCCGGCGACGTTCACCCGCACGAGCGCGGGCCGGGTGAGCCGCGCCCCGTCGGCGGGCTCGGCGATCGACACCTCCGGCGCCCTGGCCCGCGGGTTGTCCACCCGCAGCGTCAGCGGCTCCGACCACGTGCCGTACCGCGTGTCGGCGGCCGTGGCCTTGGCGTAGACCTCGACCTCGCCGTCCATCCCGCTGGTGTCGAGGTCGTAGGACCACGTCCCGATGTCGTCCGCGTCCGGGTCGCTCACCCTGGCGCGCTCGATCCGCTCGCCGTTCACCACCACGTTCACGTCGTACGCGCCGGTGAAGCGCCCGGTGAGCCGGATGACGCCGGGGGAGGACTCGGAGGAGTCGATCACCACCGAGGGCGGATCCGCCGCGGCGGCCGGAACCGCCGGCATGGCCGCCAGGGCGAGCACGAGCGCGCCGGCGGTCCTCAGAAGCCCTACAGGCATGGAAGCCACCTCCAAAGGAATGAATTAATGCCGGATTACGAAACATCCGCACAGCGGAATCCGTGAGATGGCGAAACCATAGCTCCGATATAGAGCGATAAAAATGGAATGAATTGCCTCCCGCTCGCTACTGTGGACCCGTGAATCGCGTACGTCTGCGGGCTGTGTCGCCGGCGCTCGCGCTGGTGCTGGTCGCGGTGGCCGGCTGCGGGGGCGGAAGGCAGACGCTCACCGTGTTCGCCGACACCTCGCTCACCGGGACGTTCGGCTCGCTCGGCAAGGCGTTCGAGGCCGCCCACCCCGGCGTCGCCGTCCGGTTCGATTTCGGCGGCAGCCCGGCGCTGGCGCAGCGGATCGTCAGGGGAGCATCGGCCGACCTGTTCGCCGCGGCCGGCCCGGCGGCCATGCGCCGGTCGGGGGCGCCCGGCCCGCGGGTCTTCGCGCGCGACAGCCTCCAGATCGCCGTGCCGAAGGGCGACCCGGCCCACGTCACGGGCCTGAAGGACCTGGCCGCGCCCGGCGTCAGGGTGGCCCTGTGCGCCGTGCCCGCGCCGTGCGGCGCGGCCGCTCGCGCCGCGCTCGCCGCCGCCGGTGTCACCGTCACGGCGGTCGCGCGGGATCAGGACGGCGGGGCCGCGCTCACCAGGGTGCGCCTGGGCCAGGCGGACGCGGCGCTTGTCTTCCGTACGGACGTCAGGGCGGCGGCGGGAGCGGTGGAGGGCGTGGACTTCCCCGAGGCGGTTAGGGCCGCCGAGGACTATCTCATCGCGACCGTCCCCGGGACCGGGCGCCTCGCCCTGACCCGGGAGTTCGTCGACCTCGTCCTGTCCGACCAGGGCCGCAAGGTCCTCGCGAGCGCCGGCTTCACCCCCGTGACAGGGTGACCTGCGGGCTTTCCGCGAGCCTGGCCGCCGTGCGCTCGGCCGTGGCCCTGGCCCAGCGGCCGGTCGTCAGGAGGGCGACCACCAGCACGATCAGCCCGTAGAGGGCGTTGACGCGGTAGGCCGCGTGCGCGGCCGGGACGAACGCGCTGTTCGCGCCGGAAACGACGGACCCCGCGATCGCCACGCCGAGGGACTGGCCCACCTGCCTGCTGGTCGAGGCGACCGCGGCGGCCACCCCCGCCTGCGCGAGCGGCATCCCGGAGACCGCGGTGTTGGTGATCGGGGGATTGAGCATGCCGAACCCGATCCCGAAGACCAGGTAGATCCCGAGCAGCAGGGGGAGCGGCGTGGTCAGCGTCACCTGGGACAGCAGCGCCCCGGCGGCGGCCAGGCACACGCCCGCGACGATCAGCGGCACGCGCGGGCCGCGGGTGCCGACGAGCCGTCCCGACAGCGGCCCCACGATCGTCGTGGTCGCCGCGACCGGCAGCGTGCACAGCCCCGCGGCGAGGGCGGAAAGCCCGCGATGGCTCTGCAGGTAGAGCGTGTTGAGGAACAGGAACGCCCCCAGCCCGGCGAAGCCCGACACCGCCATGACGGCCGCGCCCGAGAACGGCGCGCTGCGGAAGAACCGCATGTCGATGAGTGGTTCGGGCCTGCGCAGTTCGAAGACGACCAGCGCGGCCAGGGCCGCCGCCGCGACGACGAAGCAGACGGCGCTCACGGCGGGGCCCGCGGCCCGGCCCTCGATGATCCCGTACGTGAGCGTGCCGAGCAGGACGATGACCAGCACCTGCCCGACCGGGTCGATCCTCCGCGCCGAGGGCGCCTTCGACTCCGGGACGAAGCGCCAGGTCAGGAACAGCGCGAGCAGGCCGATGGGCACGTTGATCCAGAAGATGGCCCGCCAGTTCACCGCGTCGGTGAGCAGGCCGCCGACGACCGGTCCGAGCGCCATGCTCACGCCGACCACACCGCCCCACACGCCGATCGCCTGGGCCCGCTCCCTGCGGTCGGTGAACGTGTTCGTGATGATCGACATGGCCACCGGGTTGAGCATCGACCCGCCGACGGCCTGGACGATCCGGGCGGCCACCAGCCAGCCCAGGCTCGGTGCGAGGCTGCACAGCAGCGACCCGGCCGTGAAGATCACCAGACCGGTCTGAACGTGCGGCGGCGGCCCACTCTGTCGGCCGTCGAGCCCGCCAGCATCAGCAGACTCGCGAGCGTCAGCGTGTAGGCGTCCACCGTCCACTGGAGGCCGGAGACCGGCGCGTGCAGGTCGTGCCCGAGCGACGGCAGGGCGACGTTGACGATCGTGTTGTCGAGGGACACGATCAGCAGGCTCATGCAGCAGATGAGAAGGACGAGTATCCGCCGTCGGCGGGTCATTTGCGACACCACACCACACAACCGTACAGATCCGGTCATGGGGCGCTTGCGGCAGGGCAAACCGAATGAAATTCTGCTCGCATGCGTGCGACGGCGAACGGCATCGAGATCTGTTACGAGGTTTTCGGCGAGCCCGGGGGACGTCCGGTCGTCCTCATCATGGGGCTCGGAGCGCAGATGATCAGCTGGCCCGAGGAGCTGATCGGGCTGCTGGTGGAGTCCGGCCACCGGGTCGTCCGGTTCGACAACCGGGACGCGGGCCTGTCCACCCACTTCACCCCGGCGGACGACTCCGCGCCCGCCCCGTCGTACACGCTGGACGACATGGCCGACGACACGGCCGGCCTGATGGACGTGCTGGGCTGGGAGAGCGCCCACGTGGTGGGCGCGTCGATGGGCGGCATGATCGCCCAGGCCCTCGCCATCCGCCATCCCGCCCGGGTCCGTACGCTGACCTCGATCATGTCCACGCCCGGGCCCCGCGTGGGGAGGGCGACCGAGGCGGCCATGACCGCGCTGATGGCGCCCCCCGCGCGGACCGCGACGAGGCGATCGCGCGCGCCGTCGCGACCGCGCGCGTCGTCGGCTCCCCCGGCTACGAGATGGACGTCGAGCGCGTCACCCGGCTGGCCGCGGAGGCCTACGACCGGGGGTTCGACCCCGCGGGCACCGCCCGGCAGTTCAACGCCATCCGGATCTCCGGCGACCGTACGGAGGGCCTGCGCGGGCTCTCGGTGCCCGCGCTGGTGATCCACGGCGAGGACGACCCGCTGGTCACCCCCGAAGGCGGGACCGCGACGGCGGACGCCATCCCCGGCGCGAAGCTGCTGACCTTCCCGGGGATGGGCCACGACCTGCCCCGCCCGCTCTGGCCCGTCATCGCGGAGGCGATCGCGGAGCTGACCGAGCGGGGCTGACCGAGCGGGGCTGACAGGGCAGAGTTCAGATCTCGAGCTTGTCCTCGATCGCGCGGAGCTGGTGCCGGGCCATCGCGAGATTGGCCCGGTTGCGATCGAGGGCGAGGTAGAGGAACAACCCCTTGCCGCCGCGGCCGGTCAGCGGCCGGATGATGTGATACTGCGTGCCCAGCGTGATGAGGATGTCCTCGATCCCGTCGTTGAGCTTGAGCGCGTCGATCGCGCGGAGCTTGGCCTTGACCACCTCGGTGTTGGCCGCGGCGGCCACCTGGAGGTCGAGGTCCTTGGAGCCGCCGAGTGTGCCCAGCGCCATCCCGCTCCCGTAGTCGGCCACCGCCGCGCCGATCGCGCCGTCGATGGTCAGCATCTCCTTCAGCGAGACGTCCATGTTCGCCATTTCTCTTCTCCTGTTCTGGGTTGTCATCCGCGTTCGACGATGGCGGCGATCTTGTTCGCCGCCCTGCGTCCCTCGATCCGGAGCAGGCCGAGGTTGGCTCCCTGGCCTGCGAGAACGGTGAGGACGAGCGTGGGGCCCGCGGCGTAGCACGCGGTGTGCCCTGGGTGCCGGAGATCAGCGTCTCCTCCAGCCGCCCGATCCTGGCGAGATCGGTCATCTTCCGGCTCAGTGACAGCAGCGCCGACGTGAGCGCCGCGGTCTGCTCGGTGTCGGCGGCCAGGTCCGTCGTCACGAGCATGCCGTCGACCGTGCAGGTGAGCGCTCCGGTGATCTCGGGCGCCCGTTCGCGCAGGACGACCAGTTCCTCGTGTATGTCGTGGCGCAGGTCCACAGAGACACCCCTTCCGGCCCGCTTGAGCCACCCGATCACTACAGCGCCTCCAGCGCGTCACGCAGCCTGAGCAGCAGGTTCACGTCGGTCGCGTCACCGTTGACCTGCGGCAGTTCCGAGGTGGAGCGCCCGGGCTCCCTCGGCGGCGGGGGCGGCTGTGTGGGCGGCGGTGTGGGCTGCTTGGGCGTGCGCTTGGGCAGCGCCGCCGTCTCGCCCGTCACCACCAGGCCGGCCGCCGCGAGCTCCCGTACGGCCAGCAGCGTGGAGTAGGCCGGACGCCCGAGGCGGCGGGCCAGCTCGACCGGCGTGGCGGTGGAGTCCGCGGAGAGCAGCAGCTCCCACTGCAGCCGGGTGAGCAGCGCGTGGGTGCCGGGGATCCGCCGCAGGGGCGTCACCGGCCGCGCGTCCAGCTCCGCCGACGGCCAGGCCCGCTCCAGCCGGGCCCGGCGCCTGGCGCACTCGCGCAGCAGCCCCGGCACGTCGAAGAACCAGTGGACCCCGAGCCAGTGCGCGTCGCTCTCCCTGAACCTGGTCCGTACCGTCCTCGACGTGAGCAGGAAGAACGCCGCGTCGAGCGTGGCGGACAGCACGCAGAACTCCAGCTCGCCCCGGCTGAGCACTCCTCTGTCCACGAGCAGCGCCCCGCCGTCGCCGCCGGGACCGGCCTCCTGCCGCGCGTGCCGCATCCCGTTCGCGCTGATCCGGCCCGACGCGCCGAGCAACTCCTCCACACCGGGCGTGGCCGCGCACTCCACGTACGACACCCGGCCGCGGACGTAGTAGACCGTGCCCTCCTTGCCCACCCGCAGGGAGCCGGTGGCCTCGTCCTGGGCGAGGCCGGTGAGCACGGCGTCGAGAGTCGGGGCGGCCACCGGTCAGGCTCCCATCAGGAGGCGACCAGCTCGTCCGTGATCGTGCGCAGCCGCCGCCGTGCCAGGGCGAGGTTCGACCGCTCCACGTCCAGGCGTACGCACAGCAGCAGCGGGCCGTCGAACATCATCTCCATGGGCCGCACCAGGTGATAGGCCGAGCCCGTGGTGACGATCACGTCCTCGATCCGGAAACCCGTCTCCTGGGAGGCCATCGCGATCCCGTCGAGCGTGGCGCGGTAGGCCTCGCTGAGCCCCGCGGCCGCCCTCCCGGGATCGGCGATCCCCTTTCCCGCGACGGCCATGCCGCTGGTGTGGTCCACGAGAATGGCGCCGAGCGCGCCCGGGATCGACATGGCCTCGGTGAGGCAGTCCTCTATCCCGATCAACTCGTAACTCCTCGCCTCGCCGGTACAGCGCGGCCAACACTAGAGGAGCAGGTGAACGGGTCGCCCGAGCCGGAAACGGCCGGGATAAACGGATTAGTCCCGAAGAATAAGAATTCTTCCTCCCGGAATGGTAATCCCGATTTTCATGAAAATTCCTCGTATCATGGAGGCGTGGAACGGATTCTCGTCAGCGCCTGCCTGCTCGGCAGCCGGGTGCGGTACGACGGAGGGGCCAAGACCAGCGACGACGACCTGCTGGCCCGCTGGCGCGCGGAGGGGCGGCTGGTGCCCTTCTGCCCCGAGGTCGAGGGCGGGCTGCCCGTTCCCCGGCCGCCCGCCGAGATCGAGGGCGGCGCGGGAGGCGCGGCCGTCCTCGCGGGCGCGGCCCGGATCCTGACGCCCCAGGGCGACGACGTGACCGCCGCGTTCCTGTCCGGGGCGCAGCAGGCCCTCGCCGTCGCCCGGTCCTTCTGCGTACGGGTCGCGATCCTCAAGGAGGGCAGCCCGTCGTGCGGGTCGCTGCGGATCTACGACGGCAGCCACCAGGGCAGGACCACCCCCGGGCAGGGCGTGACGACCGCGCTGCTGGAGCTGAACGGCGTCCGCGTCTTCGGCGAGGACCGGATCACGGACGCCGCCCGCTATCTGGAGTCCTCTACGGAGACAGGGGATCGGACGTGACGATGACCGCGTTCTCGTCGGGCTTGTGCACCAGGACGTTGTCCACGTAGGACCGCACCGCCGCCTCCAGGCCGACGTCCTTGCCCGCGGCCTCCGACATGTACCAGCGGTGGTCGAGCACCTCGTGGAAGAGCTGGGCCGGCTCCAGCTTGCGCCGCAGGTCGGCCGGGATCGCGTTCACCACCGGCTGGAACACCTCGGCCAGCCAGCGATGGGCCACGATCGCCTCGTCCTCGTGCCGTAGCCCGGTGGACACCCGGAACGAGTCGAGGTCGTTGAGCAGCCGCCTGGCCTGGTTCTCCTCCACGTCGAGGCCGGTCAGGCGCAGCAGGCGGCGCTGGTGGTGCCCGGCGTCCACGACCTTCGGCCGGACGATCAGGCGGGAGGTCCCGGCCTTGCGACGCACCATCATCTCGGCCACGTCGAAGCCGAGCGAGTTGAGGCGGCGCACCCGCTGGTCCACGCGGTGCCAGTCGACCTCCTCGATGATCTCGTCCTCGGTCAGCTCGTCCCACAGCCGGTGGTAGCGCTCGACGAGCTGCTCGGCGAAGGCCAGTGGGTCGATGGTCGGGTGGAGCAGCCCGCCCGCCTCCAGGTCGAGCATCTCGCCGTAGATGTTGACGTGCGCCACGTCGATGTCGTGGGCCCGCTGGCCCTCGCTGATCGCCGGGTGGAGCTCCCCGGTCTCCGCGTCCACCAGGTAGGCCGCGAACGCCCCGGCGTCCCGCCGGAACAGCGTGTTCGACAGCGAGCAGTCGCCCCAGTAGAAGCCGGTCAGGTGGAGCCGTACGAGCAGGACCGCGAGCGCGTCGAGCAGGCGGATCAGCGTGTCGGGCCGCACCGAGCCCGACAGCACGGCGCGGTACGGCAGCGAGAACTGCAGGTGCCGCGTGATCAGAGCGGAGTCCAGTTCGGAGCCGTCCGGGGCGGTCCTGCCGGTGACGATGGCGACCGGCTCGACGGCGGGTGCGTCGTGCCGCGCCAGGTCCCACAGCAGCTGATACTCCCGCTTGGCATACCTGGTGCTGATCTCCTTGATCGCGTACACCCGGCCGCTGAGCCGGGCGAAGCGCACCACGTGGCGGGAGATGCCGCGGGGCAGCGTCACCAGATGGTGGACGGGCCACTCTTCGAGGGGGACGTCCCACGGCAGGCGGATCAGGTCGGGGTCGCTGGGGGCGCCGGTGATCTGCAGGGGCACCAATCGCTCCTTATCTGGGGGCTTCCACCCAAGTGTCGCGGATAGAGTCGGGCGCTATGACGCTGGTGGACGAGTTCATCGACTGGTACCTGGCCGAGAACCCGGTCAGGGCGGCCCTCCTGGGGGCCGACGGATACGACCGCACGCTGGGCGATCTCAGCGCGACCGCCTTCACGGCGCGGGAGCGGGCGACCGAGGAGTGGCTGCGCAAGCTGTCGGAGTCGACGCCCGAGAGTCCCGAGGACGAGATCGACAGAGACCTGGTCGCCGCCCATCTGCGCGGGCAGATCGCGCTGGCCCGCTGGCCGGAGTGGCGGCGCGAACCGGCCGCCTACCTCGGGGTGATCTTCGGGTCGATGTTCACGCCGTTCCAGCAGCGTCTCAAGCCGGAGGCCGAGCTGGTCGACGCCGCCGTCGCGCGGCTGGCCGAGGTCCCCGCCGTGCTCGCCGCCTGCCAGGCCAACCTGGACCCCGATCTCGCCGCCGACCTGCTCGTCAAGCGCGGCCTCGACCAGGCCCGTACGGGACGCCGCTTCCTGACCGAGACGCTGCCCGCGCTGGTCGGCGACCCGGACCTGCGGGCGCGGCTGGCCCGGGCCGCAGAGCCCGCGGCCGACGCGTTCGACGGGCTGGTCCGCTTCCTGGAGGGCTTCGAGGCCCGGGGCACCTGGCGGATGGGCGAGGAGCTCTACTCCGCGCTGCTGCGCGAGCAGGAGATGCTCGGGTACGGCGCCGCCGAGCTGCACGAGAAGGGCCGTCAGGCCTGGGCCGACCTGGACACGCGGATGACGGAGGTCGCCGCGCGCCTCGGCTCCGGCAGCTGGCGTGAGGCGATGGAGTCGCTCATGGACGACCACCCGCCGACCCTGGAGGCCATGCGCGCCGAGTACGAGGCCGAGACGCTGCGGGCGCGCGAGTTCGTCCGCGAGCGCGGGCTGGTGACCTTCCCCGAGGGAGAGGTGTGCCGGGTCGAGCCCTCGCCGGAGTTCCAGCGGCCCATCATCGCCGTGGCCAGCTACCTCGCCCCGCCGCCGCTGTCGTCCTCGCGCGACGGGGTGTTCTTCGTGCCGTACACGCCGGACGGCTTCACCGAGGAGCAGGTGCGGCAGCGGCTGCGGACCAACTCGCGCCCGCAGATGCCCTCGATCAGCGTGCACGAGGCGTACCCCGGCCACCACTGGCACCTGTCCTGGATGGCCGGCAACCCGCACCGCGCCCGCAAGATCTTCCGTACGCCCTACTTTGTGGAGGGCTGGGGGCTCTACGTCGAGAAGCTCATGCACGAGCAGGGCTACTTCGACACGCCGGAGACCGAGCTCGCCCACCTCGACTGCCGCATCTGGCGGGCCGCCAGGATCGTGGTGGACACCGCGCTGCACTGCGACGACATGACGATCGAGCAGGCGGAGGAGTTCCTGACCACGAAGGCGTCCCTGTCGCCGGGCACCGCCGCCGGGGAGGTCAACCGCTACTGCGCCTGGCCCACGCAGGCGCCCTCCTACCTGACGGGCGCCCTGGAGATCGAGCGCATCAGGGCGGACTACACGGGCGATCTGCGGACCTTCCACGACACGATCGCGGGTTCGGGCGGACTGCCGCTCGGTCTCGCCCGCAAGGTCGTCCTCGGTTAGTTCGGTCAGCCGCTGAAGGCGCGTTCGATGACGGCGGTGAGCTGGTCCTCGGTGAGCACCGTGGGCCGGCCCACGCCGAGGGCGCGGACGTAGACCTCGCACAGCCACTCCAGCAGGCGCGTCGCCTCGAACGCCTGCTCCAGGCCGCCGCCGATCGTCACCGCGCCGTGGCTCGCCATGAGAGCGGCCTGCCTGCCCTCGATCGCGGCGATGACGTTGCGGGCCAGCTCCGGCGTGCCGTACGTCGCGTACGGCGCCACCCGGACGGCGCCGCCGAGCAGCAGGGCGTTGTAGTGGATCGGCGGCAACTCGGTCATGGTCGAGGCGACCACGGTCGCGAAGACCGAGTGGGTGTGCACCACCGCCCGGGCTCCGGTCGCCGCGTACAGCGCGAGATGCATCGGCGTCTCGGAGGAGGGCTTGCGTTCTCCCTCCACGACCCGCCCTTCGAGGTCGACCACGGGGCAGTCCTCCGGGCGCAGCCGGTCGAGCGCCACGCCCGAGGGCGTGACGACGACCAGGTCGCCCTCCCGGGCGCTCAGGTTGCCCGAGGTCCCGATCACCAGGCCGAGGGCCGCCGCCCGCCGGCCGTACTCGCACAGCTCACGCCGCAGCTCGTCCACCCCGGCGAATCTACACAATCGGCGGTGTTTCGTGATGTCCTGACCTCATGTACGAGGCTTCCGAGTGGCGCCGCGAGGGAGACACGATCCGCAGGACCGTGGTCGCCCGAGATTTCCGTACGGCCATCGCGATCGTCAACGACATCGCCGAGCAGGCCGAGGCGCTGAACCACCATCCCGACATCGACATCCGATGGCGCACCCTCCACCTGGCGCTGACCACCCACGACGCCGACGGCCTGACCGACCTCGACTACAAGCTCGCCGCCCGCATCGACGCCATCGTGGCCGATCACGAGGCCGGATCCTCCTAGAGCGCGTTCAGTGCGGCGACGAGCTGTTCCTCCTCGCGCGCGAAGTGGGCCTCCAACTCGGCCGACAGGTCCGTGAGCCTGGCCTTGAGGACGGCGGGGTCGCCGGGCCCCGCCTCGCCGACCGCCGCACGCAGGTCCTCCCTGATCCGGGCCAGCCGCACATGCTCTTCGCGCAGGCGGTCGAGGGTCGGGGCCAGCCCGGGGAAGGCCCGCTCCAGCAGGGGGAAGCCCCGCTCGTTCTCGTTGACGTGGTGCTCGTGGAAGGCCGTGCAGAAGGACAGGCAGCGCTCCCGCAGCGCCCCCTCCAGGTCACGACCCGGCAGGTTCACCGGCGTGCCCGTGGTCAGCCTGTCCTCGACCGCCGCCAGCAGGGCCGCCATCTCCGCCCGCAGTCCGTCGTGGATCCGTACCAGTTCGTCGCCGATCGCCCGGGCGCGCTCGTGATCTCGCCGGTAGAGGGCGACGACGGGGATGACACGGGAGGTACCTGCCTGGTAATCGGCGAAGACCGGCACCAGCTCGGCCTGGCGGGCGTACATGCGGTCGCGCTCCTCGCCCGTCACCGGTACGGCCGTGGCGGTGAACGTCTCGATCGCCGTCCCGTCACCCGCCTCGACGGTCACCGTGGGATTGGCCAGCAGGTTGTGGTACCAGTCCGGGTGGCGCGGCGCGCCCGCGTAGGAGGCGAACACGAGAATCCTGTCCCCGTCACGTAGGCAGGCGACCGGGTTCGTCCGGGCGGCGCCCGTTCTGGCGCCGGTGGTCGTCAGCAAGATCAGCGGTGTCCCCTCGAACGGCCCGCCGACCGTGCCGCCGTTCGCCCGGAACTCTTCGATGATCTTGTCGTTCCATTCGGACATGCGACGATGGCTCCTGAACCTGAGATGTATTTGCTTTGATAGCAAAGCTATTTTGGAGATCAAAATATGTCAACGGATGAGGGGCTGAGCCTGGACGAGGGGGTCCGGACCCTCCTGCTGCTGATGCCGCGTCTGGTGGGCCGCGCCAAGCGCACGCCGGTCCCCGAGTCGCTCCAGGCGCTCGACCTGGCGCCACGGCACCTGTCGCTGCTGTCCTATCTGCTGTTCGACGGTCCGCTCACGGTGAACGAACTCGCCGCCCGGCTGGAGGTCGCCCCGGCCACCGTGAGCCTGATGGTGGGCGACCTCAGCCGTAAGGGCGTCGTGGACCGGCGCGAGGACGACGCGGACCGCCGCCGCACGATCGTGAGCATCGCCGAGGCCAACAGGAAGGCGGTCGATGCCTGGCTCGCCCGTGGCGCCCGCGCCTGGCGCAGCGCCCTGGAACCGCTGACCAGTGAGCAGCGGCGGATGTTCGTCGAGACGCTCCGCGCGTACGAGCGCGCCGTCACCGGTGACGCGGAGTGACCGGCCTGGCTGCTGTCCCTCCTGTGATCCCAGGTTATCGGCTGGCGAACTTGCCGCCTGCTCACGCAGCGTGAAAGAATTCATACAGATTTTCGAATCTCACGAGGAGGTGCCATGGATCTGTTCGACTCAGGTCCCGAGCGCCTTCGTCGTTCGAATAGCTCTGATAGCTGCTCTGATGGCTGGTGGGACCGGTTGACCTCCGGTTCCCCGTTGTGGTCGTCCGAGGGCTCAGCCGCCCGCGAGCATTTTGCGATCAACGACTGTGGACTGCGGCAGGACGCGAGCCAGGACACCAGCGACGGCGTGCCCGGTGCGGCCGGCGCTGACAGTGCCGGCCGGGACAGGGCCCGGTCGTCATGGGTGTTGGTGGGTTCTCTTCGCGAGACCTCGCAAGCCTTGGCGTTGGCGCCGTTGCCGGATGATGTGGACATCTGCCTGGCTGAGGCCGAGGAGTTGATGTTCGTCCGGGATCGGATCACGTGTGCTCTTGCTGATCGGGTGGGTCGGGTGCATGGTGCGGGGCAGGCCAGGCAGCAGGGGCATGCCTCGACCCGGAGTTGGTTGCGTACCGCCGGGGGGATGAGTGTGGCGGGTGCGGGCGGTTGCTGACGGTGGCGGTGGAGTTGGCCCGTCTGCCGCGGGTGCGTGCGGCGTTCGCCGAGGGGCGTTTGGCGGCGGGGGTGGTGGAGGCGATCTGCACGGCCACGGCGCAGTTGAATGATGAGCAGGTGGGGGTGGCTGAGCCGATTTTGCTGGAGCTGGCGGGTAAGGCGGGTCCGGCGGAGGTGGCCAAAGC
>NZ_MWJN01000049.1:0-63584 GCF_002027145.1 Microbispora sp. GKU 823
TGCCCCCTACCCGCCACCATGTGCCAGATCGACCACGCCGACAACTGGAGCACCGGCGGCCTCACCGACCTGAAACTGCTCGGACCCGCCTGCCAGTTCCACAACCGCGACCGCTACCGCCACCCCGACCGCTACACCCGCCGCAAGGAAGGCACCGACCGCTGGGCCTTCACCTACCACCGGACCCGCACGAGGCGGCTGCGGGAGTGAGGCGGCAGGGCGGCGCACGGACAGCCACGGCCCGCGCGCCGGGCTCTGCGCGGGCAGGTGCCAGGGCGGGAGCAGGTGCGGGGCGTGGGCAAGTGCTGGGGAGCGGGTGCGGGGGAGCTCAGATGTCGAGGCGGTGGTCGCTGACAAGGATGCCGTCCTCGTCGCTGTAGAGCCACTCCTCCGGGGCGAAGGTCACGTCCCCGAAGGTCACCGGGACGTCTACCTCCCCAAGGCCGGTCTTGGCGCTCTTTCTAGGGTTGGTGCCGAGCGCCTTGACGCCGAGGTCGAGCCCGGCCAGCGCGGCCGTGTCCCGTACCGCGCCGTGGATCACTACGCCGGCCCAGCCGTTCTCCACCGCCGAGGTCGCGATCATGTCGCCGAGTAGCGCCGTACGCAGCGATCCGCCGCCGTCGACCACCAGCACCCGGCCCTCGCCCGGCGTCGCGAGCACCTGCTTGACGAGCGCGTTGTCCTCCAGGCAGCGGATTGTGGAGATCTGACCGGAGAATCGCGCGCGTGAGCCGTACGAGCGGAACTGGGTGACACAACTGCGCAGCGCGTCGCCATGGGCGTCGTAGAGATCAGCGGTCGCGAAGCTCATACCCGCATTGTGTCAGGGCCGCCGAGACCGCTGCCGCCGCCCGAAAGCACGCGATTCGTCAGGCCCTGTGCGCGAGAAGGTCGTTCCGGCGGCATCTGCGGACGCGACTGGCCAATGCCGCGACGTGCTTGGAGAGCGACCGTAGCCGCCCTCCCGCAAGCGCACCATCCCGGCGCCATCCAGTTAGAGCAGCGTACGGCTCTCGCCCACGGCGAGGTCCCACAGGTCGGCGGGGTCGAGGCCGCGTGACTCCCACACGGCGCGGGCCTCGCGCACGGGCTCCAGCAGCGGTTCGCCCGACAGCACGAACGTCCCCCAGTGCATGGTGGCCATCCGCCGCGCACCCACGTCGAGGCAGCCCTGTACGGCCTGGGCGGGGTCGACGTGGGACACCTTCATGAACCAGCGCGGCTCGTAGGCGCCGACCGGCATGAGAGCGAGGTCGATGCCCGGGTAACGCTCGCCGATCTGGGCGAACCGTTCCCCGTAGGCCGTGTCACCGGCGAAGTAGACCCGGTGCTCCGGAGAGGTGAGCACCCATCCGCCCCACAGGGTGCGGCAGGTGTCCCAGAGCGTACGGCGGCTCCAGTGGTGGGCCGGGACGAAGTCGAACGTCACGTCGCCGAGGCGGGCCGACTCCCACCAGTCCAGTTCGGTCACGTCGCGGAAGCCGCGCCGCCGGAACCATCCTCCGAGCTTGGCCGGTACGAAGACGGCCGTGTCCCTCGGCAGACGGCGGATCGTCGGCGCGTCCAGGTGGTCGTAGTGGTTGTGGCTGATCACGACCGCGTCGACCTCGGGCAGGTCGGACCAGGCGACGCCGGGAGGGGTCAGCCGCTGGCGCACGCCGGGGATCTTGCGGGACCACACCGGATCGGTCAGCACGGTCAGTCCGCCGATCTGGAGAACGAACGTCGCATGGCCGACCCAGGTCACCACGGTCTCGGTGGCGGCGGCGCGGGGCAGGCCGACACGGTGGACGGGAATCTGGTCGCTGTCACCGATGTCGGGCCGCAGCTGCCCGTGCCACATGACACTGGTGACCTCGCGGAAGTCCGGGAGAGGGGCGGTCAGCCTGTCGGCGAAACTGGACGGCCACCGGCGGGGTCCGGTCGGCCGGACAGTCGGCGCACTCGGCGCCTTCGGAACGGGAGAAACGGGGATTTCTGGGGCCTCAGGGCTTTCCGGTTGAATCGTCTGCGACATGGGGAACTCCCTTCCGCTCTCCATGATCCCCGCAGAGCCGAAAATATTCCTCCTACGACCGGTCGATTCCCGCCATGTTTCCTCCGCCCTCAGGGGGAAGGCGACCTACTCCCCCTTCTCCTCCACCACGGATGCACCTGGGGATAACCGCCGTCGTCCAGGCCGGCCATGCGCTCGAAAAGGTTCCACGAGGCCGGATGGCCGCAGACGGCGTACGAGACGGCCGATGCGAGCACGTACAGCACCAGCATGGGCAGGCCGACGCAGAACGCGTACTGCGTGGCATGGCGGGACTCGTGGTCGAGCAGGCAGCCGGTGAGATAGCCCTCCCCGTGCTTGGTCAGGATCACGTTGCCCACGGTGAACGCCCCGGCGACCGGGAACGGGATGCGATACCCGTGCGCGTAGACGAGGCCCCGCTCCCCTCTGCGGGTGCGGGCTCCGCCGATCCGCGCGATCAGCAGCCCGAGGGGCGTGGAGAGGTTGACGTAGTTGATGACCTGCCGGACCCGGTGCGACCGCCGCATGTCCCCAGGATCCGCGACCACTCCCGCCCAGACAACCTCACAGACGGCCGTACGACCGCAGCAGCCACGAACCGGCGGACCGCGTGACGACCACGGCCGCCGCGACGGCGACGGCGCCGCCGTACAGGTACCAGTAGCCGGCGGAGTTGCCCGCGATGGCGAGGTCGCCGGCCCGCTGCGGCGTGGCCAGCAGGAACGACACGAGGAGCCAGCCGGCGGCGGGGACGAGCGCGCCCAGCTTGCCGCCCATCAGCCTGCCCATGGCGTACGGCACGGCGAACAGGACGGCCAGCCAGGCGATCGCGGCGACCGGCACCTGCCCGGCGTACCACCCGTGCTGGAAGCCCCCGACGACGCCGAGCACCGCGCCCAGCAGGAAGAGCACGCCGTATGCCGCGCCGGTCACGGCCCCGGCCAGCGGGCCGGGATCGTCCTCGGTCTCGACGGCGACGTGCGTCTCCTGGGTCATGCCACTCAACCTATCCGACGCCGGCGAACAGGTCGGTCTCGCGGTCGTACGGCTCGCCGAGGCCGCCGACCTCGGGCGGAGCGCCGATGCCGGGCCGGCCGGGGACCCCCGCGCGCAGGATGAAGTGCTCGACCCCGAGGGCCTGCTGGCCGACGTTGTTCGACAGCGCGAACCACGGCGCGTCCACGGCGATCTGCGTCGCGTGCGCCCGCATCGCGTCGAGCTTGGCCTCCACATAGGGCCGGGCGTCGATCTCCGTCGTCACGTCCTCGTCGGCACATCCCGGCATGTCGTCGATCGACTCCGGCACCCAGAAGTCGACGTCCGCCTCGCGCATGGTCTCGATGGTCCGCCGCAGCACCGACTTGGGCATGGCGGTGTGGTAGAACTTCGCGATCCGCCACGGCTCCCCGCCGGGGAACGCGGGGTCGGCGGCCAGTTCGAAGGCCCGCCAGGAGACGCGGTGCGCCTGGATGTGGTCGGGATGCCCGTAGAAGCCGTTCTCGTCGTAGGTCACCAGGACCTGGGGCCTGACCTCGCGGATCACCTTGACCAGCTCGCCCGCGGCCTCGTCGAGGTCGGCCCGCCAGAAGCAGCCGGGGCGGTCGTTGGTCGCCGCGCCCATCATGCCCGAGTCGCGCCAGCGGCCGGCCCCGCCGAGGAAGCGGTGATCGGTGACGCCGAGCGCCTTGCACGCGGAGGCCAGCTCGCCGATGCGGTACTGACCGAGCGTGTCGTCCCTGTCGGCCGCGTGGTGGGCCAGCTCCGGGGGGATGACCTCGCCTTCCTCTCCCAGTGTGCAGGTCACGAGCGTCACGTGCGCACCCTCGGCGGCGTACTTGGCCATGATCGCGCCGGTGCCGATGGACTCGTCGTCGGGGTGGGCGTGCACGAGCAGCAAGCGACGGTCAGTCATGCCTCCGAGGGTAGTGCCCTCGTGCTGGCAGTATGAGGAGCTATGACGGAGAGCTTCCCGCGGTTGCATGCCAGGACCCGGCGGTTCACCCTCGGGGTGCCGCGCAACTTCACGATCTCCCCTGACGGCGGTCGGGTGACCTTCCTCAGGACGAGGTCGGGCACCGATCCGGTGACCTGCCTGTGGGAGCTGGACGTCGCGTCCGGAGCCGAGCGGCTCGTCGTCGATCCCCTCGCCCTGGGCGCCGCCGACGAGGACCTGCCGCCGGAGGAGCGCGCCCGCCGCGAGCGGACGCGGGAGTCGGCGGGCGGCGTGGTGGCGTACGCCACCGACCGGGAGGTGCGGCAGGCGGTCTTCGCGCTGTCGGGCGACCTCTACCTGGCCGACCTCGCCTCGGGCGAGGTGCGGCGGCTCCCGGCGGCCGGGCCGGTCATCGACCCCCGGCTCGATCCCACCGGCGCGCGGGTCGCGTACGTCACGGGCGGCGCCCTGCACGTGCTGGAGCTCGCCACCGGCGCGGATGCCACACTCGCAGAGCCGGAAGGCGACCTGGTCACCTACGGCCTCGCGGAGTTCATCGCGGCCGAGGAGATGGACCGGATGCGCGGCTACTGGTGGTCGCCCTCCGGTGACCGCCTGCTCGTGTCCCGCGTGGACGAGTCGCCGGTGTCCCTGTGGCACATCGCCGACCCGGCCAACCCCGATCGTCAGCCCGTCCCGCAGCGCTACCCCGCCGCCGGCACGGCCAACGCCGAGGTCACGCTGCACGTCATCGGCCTGGACGGCGCGCGTACGGCGGTGCCGTTCGAGCAGGAGTACCTGGTGACGGCGGCCTGGGACGGCCACGGCCTCGCGATCGTCACGCTCTCGCGCGACCAGCGGACCATGCGCCTGCTGGCGGCCGACCCGGACACGGGCGAGACGACGCTCCTGCGCGAGGACACCGACCCCGCCTGGGTGGACATCGTCACCGGCGTCCCGGCCCGCCTGTCGGACGGGACGCTCGTGTGGGTGGCCGACGCCGACGGCGGCCACCGTCTCATAATCGGCGACGAGCCGGTCACGCCGCCGTCCCTGCAGGTTCGCGCGGTGCTCGACGTCGACGGCGACACCGTGCTCTTCCAGGCGAGCGGCGAGCCCACCGAGATCCACCTGTGGACCTACTCGGCGGGCACCATCAGCGCCGTCACGACCGAACCGGGCGTGCACTCGGGCCGCCGGGCGGGCGGGGTGACGCTCGTCGCCCGGCAGAGCCTCGACACCGAGGGCACGACGGTTTCCGTCGGGTCGGTGTCGATCAAGTCCCTCGCCGAGCGGCCCGGACTGGAGCCGCGCGTGTCGCTCGTCCGGGCGGGCTCGCGCGAGCTGTCCACGGCCGTCCTGCTGCCCTCGTGGCACGTGCCCGGCTCGGGCCCGCTGCCCGTCCTGATGGACCCGTACGGCGGCCCGCACGCCCAGCGGGTGCTGTCGGCCCGGCGGATGTTCCTGGAGTCCCAGTGGTGGGCCGAGCAGGGCTTCGCGGTGATCGTGGCCGACGGGCGGGGCACGCCGGGACGCGGCCCGGCCTTCGAACGCGAGATGCTGCACGACTTCACGATCTCGCTGCAGGACCAGGTGGACGCCCTGCAGGGCGTGGCGGCCCTGCACCCGGGCGACCTCGACCTGTCGCGGGTGGCGATCCGGGGCTGGTCGTTCGGCGGCTACCTCGCCGCGCTCGCCGTGCTGCGCCGCCCCGACGTGTTCCACGCCGCCGTCGCCGGGGCGCCGGTGACCGACTGGCGGCTGTACGACACCTGCTACACCGAGCGCTACCTCGGCCACCCCGACGAGGGGCACTACGAGCACTCGTCCCTCCTCGGCGATGCCGAGAAGGGAGACGCGGAGAAGCTGGAGCGACCGCTGCTGCTGATCCACGGCCTGGCCGACGACAACGTCGTCGCCGCGCACACGCTGCGGCTGTCGTCGGCCCTGCTCGCGGCCGGCCGCCCGCACACCGTGCTCCCGCTGTCGGGCGTCACCCACATGACGCCGCAGGAGGTCGTCGCGGAGAACCTGCTGCTCCTGCAGCTCGACTTCCTCAGGAAGTCGCTGAACATCACCGGCTGAACCGGCTGACGGGACTACCGGGCGGTGCCGTGCCAGCTGTCCCACAGCGCGGCATAGGCACCGCCCGCGGCCACCAGGTCGTCGTGGGAGCCCAGCTCGCTGATCCGGCCGTCCTCCACCACGGCCACCCGGTCGGCGTCGTGCGCCGTGTACAGCCGGTGGGCGATGGCGATCACCGTACGGCCCTCCAGCACGGCCGCGAGCGACCGCTCCAGATGGCGGGCGGCCCGCGGGTCGATCAGCGAGGTCGCCTCGTCCAGGACGAGCGTGTGCGGGTCGGCCAGCACCAGCCGGGCGAGCGCGAGCTGCTGCGCCTGGGCCGGGGAGATCGCCGCGCCGCCCGAGCCGACCGCGGTGTCCAGCGCCTCGTCGGATCCATGACTCAGCGCCGCCACCCACTCCCAGGCGTCCACGGCCTCCAGCGCGCGGCGCACGTCGGCGTCCGAGGCGTCGGGCCTGGCGATCAGGAGGTTGTCGCGCAGCGTCCCCCGGAACACGTGGTGCTCCTGGGTGACCAGGGCGACGTGCCCGCGCAGTTCGTCGAGCGGCAGCTCGACCAGCGGCACCCCGCCGACCGTGACCGACCCGCTCCCCGGCGCGTGCACCCCGGCGATGAGGCGGCCCAGCGTCGACTTGCCGGCCCCGGAGGGCCCGACCATGGCCAGGCGTTCTCCCTGGCGTACGTCGAGGTCGATGCCGTGCAGCACGTCGTGGCCCTCGCGGTAGGCGTACCGGACGCCGCTCACCTTCAGCTCGTCCCCCACCGGCCGGCCTCGCCCGCGACCCTGTCGTCGGGCACGTTGGCCACGCCCAGCAGCCGGGCCATCGAGGCCCCGCCGACCTGGAGCTCGTCCACCCACGACAGCAGCCGGTCGAGCGGGTCGATGAGCTGCTGGACGTAGAGCGTCGCGGTCGTCACCTGGGCCACCGTCACCCAGCCTTCGATGGAGAACAGCCCGCCGATGAGCAGGGTCGCCACGACCGGCACCACGTAGCCGAACTCGACGGCCGGGAACCACACCATGCGCAGGCCCAGGGTGTACCGCTCGGCGGCGAACGACCGGGCGATGTCCCGGTCCGTACGGTCCCTGCGGCGGTCCTCCAGCCCCAGCGCCTCGATCGTGCGCGCGCCCTCGACGGTCTCGGCCAGGCCCTCGGTCATGTCGGCGTACGCCGCGTTCTCCCGCAGGTAGCCGTCCCTGGCGCGGTTGAGGTACCACCGGGTGGCGCCCCACAGCAGCGGCACGGCGACCAGCGACGGCACCGCCATCACCGGGCCGACGAGGATCACCGCGCCGACGACGAAGGTTCCCGTCACGACCGCGATCAGCGTCTCGGGCACGGCGTGCCGCACGCTCCGGGACAGCGCGTCCACGTCCCTGGACGTACGGGTGATGAGGTCGCCGGAACCGGCCCGCTCGACCGTCGAGAGCGGCAGCGCGAGCACGCGGCCGACGAAGTCCTCCCTCAGCTCGGCCAGCACCTTCTCGCCCAGCCGTGACGACGCGTACACCGCGAACCTGACCAGCACGGCCTGCGCGGCCACGAAGGCGGCGATGGCCAGGGCGACGGCGTCCACGCGCAGGTCGGTCCGGCCCTTGGCCAGGCCCTCCACGAGGTCGCCGAGCATGCGGGGCGCGACAAGCCCGGCGACCGCCGCCAGCGCGTGCAGGGCCAGTGCGAGGCCGAGCTCACGCGGATACTTCAGCGTCAGCCGCCGTGCGTAGGCACGCACCTGCGCCCGGTCGGCGACCGGCAGGATCTCGCGGGCCATGGTCAGTCTTCTCCCCGAAGCAACTCGCGTGTCACGGTCGAGCGGTACGCCGGCACCGTCTCCAACAGCGCCCGGTGGGTGCCCTCGGCTCGCACCACGCCGCCCTCGACGTACAGCACGTGGTCGGCCCGGTCGAGCACGAGCGGGCTGGTCGTGCAGACCAGGGTCGCCCGGCCCGCCCGCGCCTTGCCCAGCCGCTCGGCGACGCGCGCCTCCGTGTGCGCGTCGACGGCGCTGGTGGGCTCGACCAGGATCAGAATCTCCGCGTCGGCGAGCAGCACCCGGGCCAGCCGCAGCCGCTGCTGCTGGCCGCCGGAGAACTCGCGGCCCGACTCGGCCACGTGCGCGTCCAGGCCCTCGGGCAGCGCCGCCACGATGTCCTCGGCGCACGAGGCGTGCAACGCCTGGCGTACGTCCTCGTCGGTGGCCGTGCCCCGCACGTCCAGCTCGTCGCGCAGCCGTCCGCTGAACAGCCGCGCGCCGTTGTCGGCCACCAGGATGTGCCGCCTGACCTCGGTGAGCGGCAGCTCCGCCAGCGGCGCGCCGCCGAGCGTGACGTCGCCGGGGGCGAACCTGCCCAGGCGGTCGGCGATGGCGATGGCGTCCTCCGGCGCGGCCGCCGCGAGCGCCGTGAACCGGCCGCGCCGGACCTCGACGCCCGACTCGCCGTCGCGGAGTGTTCCTGCTCCGGTGAACACGCGGCCGTCGCCGCCGGTGATCTCGGATTCCAGCGACAGGATGCGGCAGACGCGGCGCGCCGCCACGTGCCCCTTGGTGAGCTTGTCGGCGGCCTCGGTCAGCGTACGCAGGGGCGCGATCAGGAAGACCGCGTAGCCGTAGAACGCGACGAGCTGACCGGGCGTGATGCGCCCGTCGAGCGCGAAGTGCGCGCCGAGCCAGGTCACGCACGCGATCAGCACGCCGGGCAGCAGGATCTGGGCGCCCTCCAGCAGGGACTCCACCGAGGCCACCCGCACGCCCGCCTGCCGTACGCGTTGCGACTCCGCCCGGTAGCGCGCGGCGAAGACCTGCTCGCCGCCGACGCCGCGCAGCACCCGCAGACCGGCCACGATGTCGGCGGCCCGGGTGGCCAGGTCGCCCTGCAGGTCGCGCTGCTCGTGCTGGCGCCGGTGCAGCGGCTTGAGCAGAGGACCCACCGCGGCCGCCATCAGCGGCACCCCGATCAGCACCACCAGGCCCAGCGGGACCGAGGTGGCGAGGAGGATCACGGTCACCGCGACGATCGCGACGGCCGCGCCGCCGCCCCGCAGGAGGATGTCCATGGCGTTGCCGATGTGCGCGATGTCGGAGTTGCCCACGCTGACGACCTCGCCCGTCGAGAGGCGCTTCGGCAGCGTCGCCCCGAGTCTGGCCGCCTGCCGTACGGTGACCTGCACGGTGCGGTAGGCCGCCGACAGCCATGCGAAGGTCGCGAAGCGGTGACGTGTGACGCCCGCGACCGCCTGGACCACGCCGAGACCGAGCACCACCAGCGACCAATTGATCAGCGTGCCGGCGTCCGCCGCGGCCATCGCGTCGATCGCCTTGCCCAGGGCCGCCGGCACGAGCGCCTGTCCCAGCCACCACAGCACCGCCAGGCCGACTCCGGCCAGCATCGAGCCGGCCTGGCCGCGCGCCACCCACCACAGGTAGCGCAGCGGCCCGCGGGCGTCGGGAGTACCGGGATCGGCCACAGGAAGAGAGCGCATGGTCGTTCCAGGCTCGCAAAAACGCAGGTTGAGGGGCAAATCGTTTTCCGGCGTCAACCAAGGTTGACACGGACGGGTTTGTCAACCTATGTTGACGACATGAGCGATACGGCACAGCTGGCGAGCGACGCCGGCAGCCGCGATCCGGCCGTCGGCCTGCGGGCCGTACGGGCCCTGCGGCTCCTGGTGGAACGGCTCGAAGCGCTGCAGGTGGAGAACGCGCGCACCGCGGGGTGGTCGTGGCAGGACATCGCGCTCCTGCTCGGGGTGTCCCGGCAGGCGGTGCACAAGAAGTACGCCGGTGGGCGAGGACTGCTGAGACGGGAGAAGTAAATGTTCGAACGGTTCACCGACGACGCCCGGCAGGTCGTCAAGCACGCGGTGGAGCAGGCGCGGGAGCTCCGGCACGAGCAGGCGGGCACCGAGCACATCCTGCTCGGTCTGCTGACCCCGCAGACGCCGTCCGCGCGCCTTCTCGCGGCCCACGGGATCGACCACGCGGGGGTGCGCGCGGAGATTGTCCGCATGCGCGGCGACCTGACCGGCGAGGGCATCGACGCCGAGGCCCTGGAGTCGATCGGCATCGATCTGTCGGCCGTGCGGGAGAAGGTCGAGGGCGTCTTCGGGCCCGGCGCCCTGGACCGTGCCCCGCAGCGCGACCGCCGAGGGGTCCTCGTCAGCGGCTGGCGCGTTCCGTTCGGGCCACGGGCCAGGAAGGTGCTCGAACTCTCGCTGCGCGAGGCTCTCGCGATGAAGAGCAGGAGCATCCGGGACGGGCACATCCTCCTCGGCGTCATCCGGGAGGGCGAGGGCCTGGGCGTACGCATCCTGACCGACGCCGGGATCGACCTGTCCGAACTCCGGGAGGAGGTCAAGAGCGGCCTGTGACGGCCGTCAGTCGTGCAGGGCCGCCAGGGCGTCCGCGACGGTCTCGTAGATGGGGAACGCGGCGTGCAGCCCGGTCACCGTGAGGATCCTCCGGAAGACGCCCCGAACGCCGGCGAGCTTCATGAACCCGCCCGCCTCGACGGCGCGGTCGTGCGCCTCCAGCAGGAGCCGCAGGCCCATGGAGTCGCAGAAGGTCAGCTCGGAGGTGTCCACCACCAGCCGGGTGCCGCCCTCCTCACGCAGCTTGCCGAGCACGGTGCGCAGCCGCTCGCCGGAGATCACGTCCAGCTCGCCGGTCAGGGTGACGAGAGTGTGCGTCGCCTCATGGCTCACCGTGACGCCAAGTCTCGTCGTCATCGCCTGTCCTCATCCTGAGAGATCTTCCTCTTGAAAGATCTACAGAGAAGTTACACCTCTACTTACCCCGGCAGGCAGAGGGAGGCAAGGAGGACAGGGCGGCGGAGGCCGGCACCGCTCAGCGGTCCCCGGCGGTCTCGTACAACCCGCCGGAATCGGAGTCGGAGTCCGGCCGCCGGCGGCGGGGGTTGCGCGGACCGGCGTCGGCCGCGTGGCCGAGCGCCTCCGCGACGGTCGGGTGCTGCTCGAACACGTTCCGCAGGCCGGTGATCGTCAGCACCCGGCGCAACACGCCCTGTACGCCGCTCAGTATCAACCGGACGTTCAGGGCCTGGCCGCGCTGCAATGCGGAGATCAGCTCGCTCAGCCCCCGCGAGTCGCAGAACATGAGCTCGGCGACATCGAGCACGAGGACGGACGTCCCGGGCGACTCCCAGACCCGGTCCAACTCGTCATGGAGCAGGTGAACGGTCCCTGCGTCGAGATCGCCTTCCACACGTACGACGACGGCCGCGCCATGGACTGCGGACGCGACCTTCAAGGTGGAACGTGGACCGGTCACGGGCATGCTCACTCCCTCGCCTGCGGGGACACGGCAGGCGTGTTACGCCAACACAAATCACACGTTACCCGGGAGGAGAGGTGATTATGTTCCGGCTGACCGGTCCACGTCACTCGTCTGCTACTTCGAGGCGGCCTTGAGGTAGTCGGCGTTCATCTGAGCGATCGTGTCGAACGGGATGCCCTTCGGGCACACCGCCGTGCACTCGCCGGTGTTGGTGCAGCCGCCGAAGCCCTCGGCGTCCATCTGCTCGACCATCGCCCTGGCGCGCGACTCGCGCTCCGGCTGACCCTGCGGCAGCAGGCTCAGGTGGGTGATCTTCGCCGCGGTGAACAGCGAGGCCGAGCCGTTGGGGCAGGCCGCGACACAGGCGCCGCAGCCGATGCAGGTCGCGGCGTCGAAGGCGGCGTCGGCGTCGGCCTTCGGCACCGGGACGGAGTGCGCCTCCGGGGCGGACCCGGCGGGAACGGAGATGAAGCCGCCCGCCTGGATGATCCGGTCGAACGCCGACCTGTCCACGACGAGGTCCTTGATCACCGGGAACGCGGCGGCCCGCCACGGCTCGATCGTGATGACGTCGCCGTCCTTGAAGTGCCGCATGTGCAGCTGGCAGGTCGTGGTGAGCTTCTGCTCGCCGTGCGCGACGCCGTTGATGACCATGCCGCACATGCCGCAGATGCCCTCGCGGCAGTCGTGGTCGAAGGCGACCGGGTCGTCGCCCTCCAGGATCAGCCGCTCGTTGAGGACGTCGAGCATTTCCAGGAACGACATGTCGGGAGAGACGTCTTCGACCCGGTAGGTCACCATCCGTCCCTTGTCCGACGAGCCCTTCTGCCGCCAGATCTTGAGGGTCAGGTTCACTTGTAGCTCCGCTGGGTCATCTTGACGTACTCGTAGTTCAGCTCTTCCTTGTGCAGGACCGGGCCCTCCGGAGTCCACTCCCACGCGGCGACGTAGGCGAAGTGCTCGTCGTCGCGCAGCGCCTCGCCGTCCTCGTCCTGCGACTCGGCCCGGAAGTGGCCGCCGCACGACTCCGTACGGTGCAGCGCGTCGATGCACATCAGCTCGGCGAGCTCGAAGAAGTCGGCCACCCGGCCGGCGCGTTCGAGCGCCTGGTTGAGCCCCTCGGCGTCGCCCGGCACCTTGACGTTGTTCCAGAACTCCTCGCGCAGCTCGGGAATGCGCTCCAGCGCCTTGCGCAGCGATTCCTCGGTGCGCTCCATGCCGCAGTAGTCCCACATGATCCGGCCGAGCTCGCGGTGGTAGGAGTCGGCGGTGCGGTTTCCGTTCACGGACAGGAGCTTGTCGATCTTGTCCTGGACGGCCTTCCTGGCCTCCGCGACGTCCGCGTCCTCGACCGGCCCGAACGAGCCGGCCCCGGCGAGGTAGTCGCCGATCGTCGTCGGCAGCACGAAGTAGCCGTCCGCCAGGCCCTGCATGAGGGCCGAGGCGCCCAGGCGGTTCGCGCCGTGGTCGGAGAAGTTGGCCTCGCCGATCACGAACAGCCCGGGGATCGTGGACTGCAGGTCGTAGTCCACCCACAGCCCGCCCATCGTGTAGTGGACGGCCGGGTAGATGCGCATCGGCACCTCGTACGGGTTCTCGCCGGTGATGCGCTCGTACATCTCGAAGAGGTTGCCGTACTTCTTCTCGACGGCCTCCCGGCCCATGCGCCTGATGGCGTCGGCGAAGTCGAGGTAGACGCCGAGCCCGCCGGGACCGACGCCGCGGCCCTCGTCGCAGACGTTCTTGGCGGCGCGGCTGGCGATGTCACGCGGCACGAGGTTGCCGAACGCCGGGTAGATGCGCTCCAGGTAGTAGTCGCGCTCGTCCTCGGGGATGTCGCCCGGCGCGCGGTTGTCGCCCTTGCGCTTGGGCACCCAGACGCGGCCGTCGTTGCGCAGCGACTCCGACATCAGCGTCAGCTTCGACTGGTGGTCGCCGCTCTGCGGGATGCAGGTCGGGTGGATCTGCGTGTAGCAGGGGTTGCCGAAGTAGGCGCCCTTCTTGTGCGCCCGCCAGATCGCCGTGGTGTTGCAGCCCTTGGCGTTGGTGGACAGGTAGAACACGTTGCCGTAGCCGCCGCTGGCGAGCACGACCGCGTCGGCGAGGTGGGTCTCGATCTCGCCGGTGACCATGTCGCGGACCACGATGCCCCGGGCCCGGCCGCCGCTGACGATGAGCTCCAGCATCTCGTGGCGGGTGTGGACCTCCACGTTCCCCGCCGCGACCTGCCGCTCCAGGGCCTGGTACGCGCCGAGCAGGAGCTGCTGGCCCGTCTGGCCGCGGGCGTAGAAGGTGCGCGACACCTGGGTGCCGCCGAACGACCGGGTGTCGAGCAGGCCGCCGTACTCGCGGGCGAACGGCACGCCCTGCGCCACGGCCTGGTCGATGATGTTCACGCTGACCTGGGCGAGGCGGTAGACGTTCGACTCGCGGGCGCGGTAGTCGCCGCCCTTCACCGTGTCGTAGAACAGCCGGTAGACGCTGTCGCCGTCGCCGCGGTAGTTCTTGGCGGCGTTGATGCCGCCCTGCGCGGCGATGGAGTGGGCCCGCCGGGGCGAGTCCTGGTAGCAGAACGACTTGACCTTGTAGCCCAGCTCGCCGAGCGTGGCCGCGGCGGAGCCGCCGGCGAGGCCGGTGCCGACGACGATGACAGTGAGCTTGCGCTTGTTGACCGGGTTGACCAGCTTGGCCTGGAAACGGCGCTTGTCCCAGCGGTCCTCGATCGGGCCCGCCGGCGCCTTGGTGTCCTGGATGGGCTCACCCACCCGGTAATACCCGACGATGGCCGGCTCCGCTGTGCCCCGGCTCTCCTGCCGGCTCTCCTGCTGGTTCTCGTGCTGGTTCTCTTGCTGGGCGCGGCGACGGAACTTCACTTGACCACTCCGATCAGAATGCAGACGGGCGCGGCGACGAACCCGAGCACCAGCACCGCGGAGACCGCGACGGCGATCGTCTGCAGCGTGCTGCGGACGCGGGGGCGGCGGGTCAGACCGAGCGACTGGAACGCGCTCCACAGGCCGTGACGCAGGTGCAGGCCGACCATCACCATGGCGACCAGGTAGAACAGCGCCACCCACCAGCGGTCGGGCTGGAAGCCGGCGATCATCCGGTCGTACGGCGTGGCGTCGCCGCCCTTGGGGTTCACCGTGCCGAAGGTCATGTCCAGCAGGTGCCAGATCACGAACAACACGATGATCACGCCGCCGTACCGCATGGTGTGCGTGGCATACCCGTTGGCCTGTGACTTCCGCTTGGCCGCGTACTTCACGGGCCGCGCCTTGGCCGCCCTGCGGGCGAGCGACACCGCCGCCCACATGTGCAGCGCGACGCAGACCACGAGCACGATCTCGGTGATCGTCAACAACGTCCGGTTCGGCAGTGCGGGCGAGCCCACGGTGCGCAACCAGTCGGCATAGTGGTTGAAGGAGTCGGCACCCAGGAAGATCTTGAGGTTGCCCAGCATGTGGCCGATCAGGAAGAGCACGAGAACGGCGCCCGTGACGGCCATGACGGCCTTCCTGCCGGCCGAGGTGCCGAGCAGGCCGCGACGGGCGGGCGTACGCGGCGCGGGCCCGGCGGGCTTGTGAGGTGCGTTATGCGTGGGAACCGGAGCGGTCGCCGAGCCCCTGTCCACAGAAGCAGAGTCCACAGAGTGGTCAACAGTGGCAGTCACGAATGCACACGCTAGGTTCGCGCTGTTCAGACGTCCAAGTCATGACAGGTCTGGTTTCGATAGCCCCCGGCTATGTGCTCTGTCCCACACGGTTTCCCAGAGTCGAAGGTCCCTGGGGTGTGCGACGAAACTCACACCCCGTTCACACGGATCCACACCACGGGGGGCGCATCGAGCCGGTTTCGGCGATAGCCCTAGGCTATTGAGGTGTGCAGCTCCAGCAACTGGCCTACTTCATGGCCGTGGCCGAGACGCGGCACTTCACCCAGGCCGCGGAGCGTATGCGGGTCGCCCAGCCGTCGCTGAGCAAGCAGATCAAGAGCCTCGAGACCGAGCTGGGAGCGCCCCTGTTCAGCCGGGCCCGGGGCAACGTCACGCTCACCCCGGCGGGTGAGGCGCTGCTCCCGCTCGCGCGCCGCATGCTCGCCGACGCCGAGACCGCCCGGCGCGAGGTCGCCGAACTCGCCGGGCTGCGGCGGGGGCGGGTGCGCCTCGGCGCGACCCCGTCGCTGTGCGCCGGGCTGCTGGCCGACGTGCTGGCCCGCTTCCACCGCGACTATCCCGGGGTGGAGCTGAAGGTCGAGGAGGGCGGGTCCCGCGACCTCGTCCGCGACCTCGCCCGGGGCCAGCTCGACCTGGCGCTGATCATCCTGCCGCTGCAGAGCAGCGACCCGTCCCTGGTGACCCAGGAGATCCTGAGAGAGAACCTCGTCGTGGCCTCCACGTCGCCCCGGGGGCGTAGATCGTACCTGCGGATCGAGGACCTGCGCGGACGGCCCATGGTCATGTTCCGCAGGGGCTACGACGTGCGCGAGGCGACGCTGGCGGCCTGCCGGCAGGCGGGGTTCGAGCCGCGCTTCGCGGTGGAGGGCGGGGAGATGGACGCGGTGCTGCGGTTCGTCGAGGCGGGGCTGGGCATCGCGGTGGTGCCTTCGATGGTGCTGGAGAACCGGCCGAGGCTGACGGGCACGCCGTTGCTGCCCGGGCTGCGCCGTACGGTCGCCCTCGCCCACCGCAAGGACGTGGAGCCGACTCGGGCGGCTCAGGCCTTCCGTGGGACGCTGTTGTCGTTCCTCGGCGAGGCCGCGCGTGATGGGACGCTTCCCCAGGGAATAGAGGCGCTCGTTGACGTGTGAGCCCTAACCGAGCAATCCCCAGACGATAGGTTTGTGCACACGATGCTGCACGACGATGATGCCGACGCTGACGAGAGGCGTTCGTGACCCCGGTCTCCCCTGATCTGCCCGATCCGCTCACCCTCCTGCTGATCGAGGACGACGCCGGTGACGCGTTTCTCGTCGAGGAGTTGCTGGCGGGCGCAGAGAGGCCGCCGAAGATCACCTGGGCGCGGACGCTCGCCGAGGGACGCGCACGGCTCACCGACGACGTGCAGTGCGTGCTCGTCGACCTCTCCCTTCCCGACGCCTCCGGGCTCGAGGCGCTGCAGCAGGTCCTCGCCATGGCCACGGACACGGCGGTGCTCGTCCTCACCGGGCTCGGCGACGCGCACGTCGGCATCGAGGCGGTCGCCGCCGGAGCCCAGGATTTCCTGGTCAAGCAGGACGTCGACGCCCGGCTGCTGATCCGCGCCATCCGCTACGCCATCGAGCGCAAGCGCGCCGACCTCGCCATGCGCGAACTCCTGCAGGAACGCATCGTCAGCAAGGAGAACTCCCGGCTCGAACGCGGCCTGCTGCCCGTCCCCCTGCTCGACCCCACGCTCCTCCACCACCAGGCCCGCTACCTTCCCGGACGTTCGGGCGGGCTGCTGGCCGGTGACTTCTGGGACACCGTGCAGACCCCCGACGGCGCGGTGCACGTGCTGATCGGCGACGTGTGCGGGCACGGGCCCGACGAGGCCGCCCTCGGCACGGCGCTGCGCATCGCCTGGCGCACGCTGGTGCTGGCCGGGCAGACCGGCAACGACGTGCTGCGCACGCTCGACACGCTGCTGCGGCACGAGCGCAAGTCGCCCGAGATCTTCACCACGATGTGCACCGCGACCATCGCCCCCGACCTGACCAGCGCCCGCCTGCACGTGATCGGCCACCCACCGCCGCTGCTGCTGCGCGACGGCGTGCTCGGCGTGGTCACCGAGACGCCGTCGGGCCCGCCGCTCGGGATCTTCCCGGACATCGTGTGGACCCCCATCGACGTCACCCTGGGCGAGCGGTGGTCGCTGTTGCTCTACACCGACGGCCTGATCGAGGCGACGGTCGGCGAGAACCGCGACCTGCTCGGCACCGAGGGGCTCGCGAACCTGATCCGCGCCCAGGCGGGGATCGACCTCGACCGCATCATCGCCAGTCTCGACGGCGCCATGCACGACGACGTCGCGGCCGTCCTCGTGTCCCGTGGTGACGACCAGTGAGCTCGCCGGCCCCGCTGCCCCCGCTGCCGCCGTCCGCGCGGGGCTCCCGCCTGCGGCTCAGCCGGTGGTTCGTGCTCGCAGGAGCGGGCGTCCTGCTCATCTTCGTGATCGCGGTCAGCGCCATCCTGCTCGCGCTCTCCTCGACGCACGAGGCCAGGCAGACCCTCGTCGACGCGGTCGATCCCGCCGCCCTGCAGACGCTGCGCGTCGCCCGGGCGGTGCAGGCGCAGGAGGGCGCGATCCGCGGATACGGGCTCACCGGCGAGCAGCAGTACCTCGACACCTACCGGCAGGGGGTCTCCGAGGAGCGGTCGGCGACCGACGCGATCGCCAGGCTCGTCCCCGAGTTGCCCCAGGGGTACGGCGTCCGCCGCCAGATCCGCGCGATCAGCGATGCCACGACCGCGTGGCGGCGCGACTACGCCGAACCCGTGGTCGAGCGGACACTCAAGAGCGGCCCCGGCCCGCTCACCGACCTGGCCAAGAGCAACCTCCAGCGCTTCTCCGCGGTCAGGAGCGCGCTCGACACGCAGCAGGCCCTGCTGGGGCGGCTGCACGATGTCGCGAGGGATCGGCTCTACTCCGGCTGGAACACCATCTATATGGCGGTCGCGGCGCTGGTCGGCGTGATGGTGCTGGCGATCGTGTTCTGCGCGCTGATCGTGCGCCGCGCGGTCGTGAACCCGATCGCGCGGCTGACCCGGCAGGTGCGGGCGGTGGCGGCGGGCGACTTCGACCACGAGCTCGGGGTCGAGCGGCCGGCCGAGCTGTGGGAGCTGTCGGGCCACATCGACGGCATGCGCCGCCGGATCATGACCGAGTGGCAGTCGTCCGCCGAGGCCCGCCAGCAGCTCGCCGAGCAGGCCGAGGAGCTCAAGCGCTCCAACCGCGAGCTGGAGCAGTTCGCCTACGTGGCCAGCCACGACCTGCAGGAGCCGCTGCGCAAGGTGGCGAGCTTCACCCAGATGCTGGAGCAGCGCTACGCCGACCGGCTCGACGACCGCGCCCGGCAGTACATCGGCTTCGCGGTCGACGGCGCCCGCCGCATGCAGCTGCTCATCAACGACCTGCTCGACTTCTCGCGGGTGGGCCGGGTCGGCGGTGAACCGGAGGAGATGGACACGGGCGACGCGCTGGCCGGCGCGCTGCGCAACCTCGACGCCCGGCTGTCGGAGACCGGCGCGACGGTCACCCACGACGACCTGCCCAAGGTCGTCGGCAACCGCACGCTGCTGACCCAGCTCTTCCAGAACCTCGTCAGCAACGCGCTCAAGTTCCGGGGCGAGGAGCCTCCCCGCGTCCACATCGGCGTACGGCGGGACGGCGACATGTGGGAGTTCAGCTGCTCGGACAACGGGATCGGCGTCGATCCGAAGTACGCCGACCGCATCTTCCTGATCTTCCAGCGCCTGCACCCGAGGGACGTCTATCCCGGGACGGGCATCGGGCTGGCCCTGTGCCGCAAAATCGTGGAATATCATGGCGGCCGGATCTGGCTCGACACGAACGAGGACGCCGGAGCCACGTTCCGCTGGACCCTGCCGGCCCTGGGAGACCCCGATGAGTGAGCGCCGATGAACGAGTTCCGCCCCATCGAGGTCCTCCTGGTCGAGGACGATCCGGGCGACGTCCTGCTCTGCCAGGAGGCGTTCTCCTACAACAAGGTCGGCAACAACCTCCACGTGGTCAACGACGGCGAGCAGGCGCTGGCCTTCCTGCGGGCCGAGGGGCCGTACTCCTCGGCGGTCCGGCCCGACCTGGTGCTGCTCGACCTCAACCTGCCCCGTGTGAACGGTTTCGAGGTGCTGGAGGAGGTCAAGAAGGACCCCTCGCTGCGGACCATCCCCGTTGTGATCCTCACCACATCGGAGGCCGAGCAGGATATCCTGCGGGGATACAACCTGCACGCCAACGCGTACATCACCAAACCCGTGGATTTCGACCAGTTCACCCGGGTAGTACGGCAGATCGATGAATTCTTCGTGACCGTGGTCAAACTGCCGGGGAAGTGACCGAGATCACAGCGGGGAGGAGTGACGCTCCTCACACTTCGTGATGTGCTCGTCGTAATGTGTGCCCCACCAATAACGCGCACGGCCTGAGCAGTACGGCGCGGTCGCTCCGGCGTGCGCGGAGTCAGTGAGGGTGGAAGGTCTCCGATGACCCAGACAACGGCCGAGAGCGCGGCAAGGAAACAACGCGCACAGATCAGGGTGCGCACTCTACGAACCGACCGATGGTGGCTGGCTCCGGCGTTCACGTTCGCCGGACTCCTGTTGTTCTTGATTTACGGACTTTGGGCGATCTTCGACAAGAGCTACTTCGTCGACCCGTACATCGCGCCCTTCTCGTCGCCGTGTCTGGCGACGTCCTGTCCCGAGGGGGCCCGGTTGTTCGGGCTCGCCCCGTTCGGCGACTGGTACACGTTGCCGCCCGGGATACTGATCCTCGGCCTGCCGGGTGGTTTCCGGCTCACCTGCTACTACTACCGCAAGGCTTACTACCGGTCGTTCTGGCTGTCGCCGCCGGCGTGCGCCGTGGCCGAGCCGCACGGGAAGTACACCGGTGAGACGCGTCTGCCGCTGATCCTGCAGAACATCCACCGCTACTTCTTCTACTTCGCCATCGTCATCGGCCTGATCCTGACGTACGACGCGGTGCTCGCGCTGGTGCACAAGCCCGCCGGGCTGGGCAGCTGGATTCTGCTCGCGAACGCGGTCCTGATTCTCTGCTACACCTTCGGCTGCCACTCGTGCCGTCACATCACCGCCGGGCGCCTGAACCACTTCTCCAGGCACCCGCTGCGCTACAAGGCGTGGACCCTGGTCTCGAAGCTCAACGCCAGGCACCAGCAGTTCGCCTGGGCCTCGCTGTTCTCGGTCATGATCGCCGACCTGTACGTCCGGCTCGTCGCCATGGGCGTCATCAACTTCCCGTTCGCATAAGGATTTCAAGTGGAGCGTCACGAATACGACGTCGTCGTCATCGGAGCCGGTGGAGCGGGGCTCCGTGCGGCGATCGAGGCGCGGCAGCAGGGCAAGCGGACGGCGATCGTCTGCAAGTCGTTGTTCGGCAAGGCCCACACGGTCATGGCCGAGGGCGGTGCCGCCGCCGCGATGGGCAACGTCAACCCGAGCGACAACTGGATGGTGCACTTCCGCGACACCATGCGCGGAGGCAAGTTCCTCAACAACTGGCGCATGGCGGAGTTGCACGCCAAGGAGGCCCCGGACCGTGTCTGGGAGCTGGAGGCCTGGGGCGCGCTGTTCGACCGCACCAAGGACGGCAAGATCAGCCAGCGCAACTTCGGCGGCCACGAATACCCGCGCCTCGCGCACGTCGGCGACCGTACCGGCCTGGAGCTGATCCGCACCCTCCAGCAGCGCGTCGTCGCCCTGCAGCAGGAGGACGAGAAGCTGCACGGCGACCCCGAGGCGTACATCAAGGTCTTCGCCGAGTGCACGATCACCCGGCTGCTGAAGGACGGGGACGCCATCTCCGGGGCCTTCGGCTACTGGCGCGAGACGGGCGACTTCATCGTCTTCGACGCCCCCGCCGTGGTCCTGGCCACCGGCGGCATCGGCAAGTCGTACGTCGTCACGTCGAACTCCTGGGAGTACACCGGTGACGGTCACGCGCTGGCCCTGCTCGCCGGCGCGAAGCTCATCAACATGGAGTTCATCCAGTTCCACCCGACGGGCATGGTCTGGCCTCCGTCGGTGCGCGGCATCCTGGTGACCGAGTCGGTGCGCGGCGACGGCGGCGTCCTGCGCAACTCCGAGGGCCGCCGCTTCATGTTCGACTACATCCCGGACGTGTTCAAGGACAAGTACGCCACGACCGAGGAGGAGGCGGACCGCTGGTACAACGACCAGGCCAACAACCGACGTCCGCCGGAGCTGCTGCCCCGTGACGAGGTGGCCAGGGCGATCAACGCCGAGGTGAAGGCCGGGCGCGGCTCACCGCAGGGCGGCGTGTTCCTCGACGTGTCCAGCCGCCTGCCCGCCGCCGAGATCATCAAGCGGCTGCCGTCGATGCACCACCAGTTCAAGGAGCTGGCGGACGTCGACATCACCAAGGAGCCCATGCAGGTCGGCCCGACCTGCCACTACATCATGGGCGGCGTCGAGGTGGACGCCGACACCGGCGCGGCGTCGGTCCCCGGCCTGTTCGCGGCCGGCGAGGTCTCCGGCGGCATGCACGGCTCCAACCGCCTCGGCGGCAACTCGCTGTCCGACCTGCTGGTGTTCGGCCGGCGGGCCGGCGCCGGAGCCGCGGCGTACGTGGACGGGCTGCCCAAGCGGCCGACCGTGACCGGCGTCGAGGAGGCCAAGGCCGAGGCCCTGGCCCCGCTGGAGCGGACCGGCGGGGAGAACCCGTACGAGGTCCACCACGAGCTGCAGCGCACGATGAACGACCTGGTCGGCATCATCCGCAAGTCCGAGGAGATCAGCGAGGCCCTCGAAGTCATCGAGAAGCTCAAGGAGCGGGCCAGGAACACCGCCTCCTCGGGCAGCCGGATCTACAACCCCGGCTGGCACCTCGCGCTCGACCTGCGCAACATGCTGCTGGTCAGCGAGTGCGTGGCGAAGGCCGCGCTGATGCGGGAGGAGAGCCGCGGCGGCCACACCCGCGACGACTTCCCCGGGATGTCGGCCGAGTGGCGGCGCAAGCTGCTGGTCTGCTCCGCCGAGCCGGACGGTACGTCCATCACGGTCGAGGAGAGGGTCCAGCAGTCCATGCGGGGCGACCTCATCAGCCTGTTCGAGCGCTCCGAGCTGGAGAAGTACCTCACCGAGGAAGAGCTGGCGGAATACGACGCCGCGGTCAAGGAGTCGTGATGGGATACAAGGCGAAGTTCCGCGTCTGGCGCGGTGAGGGCGGCGAGGGCCGCCTGGAGGACTTCACCGTCGAGGTGAACGAGGGCGAGGTCGTCCTCGACGTCATCCACCGGCTCCAGGCCACGCAGGCCCCCGACCTCGCGGTCCGCTGGAACTGCAAGGCCGGCAAGTGCGGCTCGTGCTCGATGGAGATCAACGGCAAGCCCCGGCTGGGCTGCATGACCCGGATGTCCACCTTCGAGGAGAGCGAGACCATCACGGTCACGCCGCTGCGGACGTTCCCGGTCATCAAGGACCTGGTGACGGACGTGTCGTTCAACTACCAGAAGGCCCGCGAGATCCCGTCCTTCACGCCGCCCGCCGACGTGAAGCCGGGCGAGTACCGCATGCAGCAGGTCGACGTCGAGCGCTCGCAGGAGTTCCGCAAGTGCATCGAGTGCTTCATGTGCCAGAACGTCTGCCACGTGATCCGCGACCATGAGGAGAACAAGCCGAACTTCGCCGGCCCGCGCTACCTCATGCGGATCGCCGAGCTCGACATGCACCCGTACGACGTGGCGGAGCGCAAGGAGTCGGCGCAGGAGGAGCACGGCCTGGGCTACTGCAACATCACCAAGTGTTGCACCGAGGTCTGCCCGGAGCACATCAAGATCACCGACAACGCGCTGATCCCGATGAAGGAGCGCGTGGTCGACCGGAAGTACGACCCGCTGGTCTGGCTGGGCTCGAAGATCTTCAAGCGCCAGCGCTGAGCCCATGGAAAGGCGCCGATCGGTCCGTCCGATCGGCGCCTTTCTGTTCGTCTCCGTGTCTCTGTTCGTCAGCGCCGGGTGGTCGGGTCCTCGCCCGGGGGCTGCTGCGGGAGATGGCCGGGCCGGGTGGCCTCGGTCCAGACCCCGGCCTGGGCCTCGCCGACCGCCTGGCTCCAGGGGTCGGCCACTCCCTGCTGCGTCTGCATCTGGGCGGGGTCGGCCACCGGGTATCCGTACGGCTGGGGCTGGGCGTAGCCGTACGGCACCGGATAGCCGTAGGGCTGCTGCGGATAGCCCATGGTGTAGGGCTGCATGGGCACGAAGCCGACCATCGGGGCGTAGCCGGGGGTGGCCGCCGGGTATGCCGCCGCCTCGGGAGCCGGCGTCCGCGCCGCGGCCGGGCCGCCCCGCCGTATGGCGGCGGCGTGCGCCATCCTCCGCAGCCGTCCCTCGAAGACCAGCCAGGCGATCAGCGCGATGCCCACGAGCACCGCCGCGGGGATCGCGAGCCGGTGGGCCAGCGTCGGCTTGTCGTACTCGGGGGACGCGTTGCGGATCTCGATCGGCACCGTCTGGGGATCGGGCTGCTCGAACGACACGCCCGCGCTGGGGGTCTGCTGCGCCACGTCGGGCGACGGCTCGGTCGACGCGGTGGGCAGGACCACCTGCCCGTTGTCCTCCGGGGTCGGGCTGGGACTCGTCGTGGGGAGCTCGGGCGTGGGGATCGTCTGCGTGTTCTGCGGCGGCGGGTTCTGCTCCGTCGTGGACGCGGGCGGAGCGGTCGTCGTCGTGGCCGGCTTGGGCGCCTTGGTCTTGGTCTGCTTCGGCGTCGGCGTGATGGTGACGGTCTTGGTCACCACGGGCTCGGCGCTGGGGCTCGCGTCCCCCGAGGAGGAGGCCGGCGGCGTCTGCGTGACGGTGACCGTGACGACCGCGCACTGGGGGTCCGTAACGGGGTCGCACGGCTCCACCGGGTCGGCGCTGGCGCCGATCACCGGGCCCACGGCCAAAATCGCCAGCGTGGCGATGGCCACCGACGCGACAGCCGAGGACGCGGCTCTCATGTACGCGCGTCCGATCACCGCTCGCCTCCCGTCGGCCCGGCTTCGAGGTCAGAACCGATTGTAGTTTGGTAAAAGCAGGAGCAAAGCCCGATCTTGCGAACGATTCGGCGACTATCCGCCCGATTTATGTGCCGGAGGAGCCGGGCAGCAGCTTCTCGATCGCGGCGACGACCGGCAGGTCCGCCGGAAGCCACGGGACGTCGTACAACTCGTGCGGCTCCAGCCAGCGCAGCGCGAGGTGCTCCAGCGGGCGGGGCACCCCCGCTACGACGGTGGCGAGCCACACGCGCATCATGTAGCCGCTCTGCAGGGGCCAGTCCCCGCCGACGCGGTCTCCGAGGACGACCCGGACGCCGAGCTCCTCGGCGCACTCGCGCACCAGCGCCGCGCGCTCGTCCTCCCCCGGGTCGACCTTCCCGCCGGGGAACTCCCAGCCGCCGCGCAGCGCCGGAGGTCCGGACCGCTGGGCGGCCAGGAGGCGGCCGCCCTCGACGATCGCGGCCCCGACGACGAGCTGCGTGTCCGTCATGTCTGTGCCCGCTTCAGTTGCTCGATGACGGCCTCGTTCTCCAGTGGCCGCGTGAAACCCACGATGTTCGGCCGGTCGCGGTACGTCGTGACCTTGATGGGCCCGCACAGGGTGCACCGCGCCTCGATCATCTTTCCGGGCGACACGATCATCCCGACATGCCCCGGACTGTCCTTGGACGTGCCGGGGCCGGCGTTGAAGAAGACGAGGTCACCGGGTTGCTCCTTGCCTTCCTCGATCTTCACTCCGAAGGGCCACTGGCCGAAGGTCGTGCGGGGAATGGTCAGACCCGCGTTGCGGTAGGCCATGTAGATGATCCCCGAGCAGTCGAAGGCGTCCGGGCCCGTGCCGCCCCACCGGTACGGCTTGCCCCGCTGTGCCAGAGCGTACTCGAGGATCTTGCGTACGACGTCGTCGGGGGCACTGTCGACGTAGCCGGAGTCGCAGGCCGGGTCGGCCTCGGGCGGCACGACGATGTCCCCGGTCGCCGCGTAGCGCTTGGCGATCTCCAGCACCTGGTCGACATACCAGGTGGCCCGGTTGTAGACGAAGATCGCCCTTCTGAGGTCGTCGGGGGCGCCGTTGCGCTTGAGCATCTTGGCCGCGCCGAGGATGGCGTCCGCCGGGTTGTAGACGTCGCCGTAGCCGTCCCCGTCGCCGTCGGAGGCGTAGCCGTTGATGCCCGGCTCGATCTTCATCCTGGCCTGGCCGCCCCAGGTGCTGATGAGGAACTGCATCGGCCCGGCGGCCCCCGCGTAGTTGGTGCCGCTGCGCACCCCCGGCAGCGTCGAGCGGCCGTGGTTCGTCTCCCGCTTGCCGATGGCGGCCAGGACGTTCCACTGCACGCCGATCTGCTTGCCGAACTTCTTGTAGAGCTCCAGGTAGTCGGCCGGGATGTCGCCCTGGGCGGTCTGGGACACGTCGGCGGCGCCGGCGGCGGACTCCCCCGTCGCCGCCTCGGCGCAGTTCTCGGCCGCGCCGCCGCCGAAGAGGATCGACGGGCTGGGGGTCATCAGGATGATCGAGCCGAACAGCGTGGCCGGCACGATCAGGACGAGGGCCACGGCGATCACCCGCCAGTCCCGCCCCGCCGACGCGAGCCCGCGTACGACGCGCGTCGAGACGGTCATGGCGAGGTGTCCCCGTCCTGACCGGCGTCGGCCAGTTGCAGGTCGTACACCCGCCAGTCGGTCCCCGCCTTGACCACGGTCACGGCGAACTGCTCGGGCACGTCCTTCTGGCCGTTCTTGTCCGTCACGTGGCGGACCGAGCCCACGACGAACACCACCTGGTCGGCCGTCATGTCGCGAATCGTCGTCACCTTGGCCGACCCCTTGGAGGTCACCTGGTCGGCCTCGTTCTGCTGCACCACCGCGGGGTCGGTGACGGTCCTGGTGAGCTGGCCGGCGAACTCGTCGGTCGCGAACCGCTTCAGCCGGTCGGCCCGCGCCGCCGGCTCCTCACCCGGAGAGAAGGTGCCGTACGCCTCGGTGAAGCGGCGTGCAAGGTCGGCCGCCGCGCCGATCTCCTCCCTCGACAACGGCAGGTACGCGTACACGTCGAAGGCGCCGGGAGTCGTGGCCACCGGGCTGGGCTCCCGGACCGCTGCCGTCGCCCGCGGGGTGGCCACGACGGACTGCTCCCTCGTCTGCTCGTCGCCCCCGGAGGAGGAACCCGGGCTCATCGTGAGGTAGACGCCGACGGCGGCGAGCACCACGACGGCCGCCGCGAAGGCGAGGCCCTTCCCCCGATCACTGTTCCGGCTTCTCATCAGTCGCCGGAGTCGCGGTCGGCGGGCTTGGCCCAGAACGGGGTCGGCGCGTCGCCGTCACGGCGCGTGCCCTCTCCCCTGCTCGGCAGCCAGAGCGGGGGCGGCTCGGCCGAACGGGAACGGCTGGACGACGAGCCGCCGGACGAACCGGAGTCACGCGGCGGGGCGGGCCGGGAACGGCCGCCGTCGCCCCGACGGGACGAACCGCCGAACAGGCCGCCGGACGAACCACCGGACGACCTGTTGGAGGACCTGCCGGAGGAGCCGCCGAACAGGCCACCCGAGCCGCCCGAGCCGCCCGACCTGCTCGACCCGCCCGACGAGCCGCGCGAACCGCCGAAGAACCCGCCCGAGCTCCCGCCGGACGGCCGGGTGGACGACGGCCGGGAGGCCCAGCCACCACCGGACCTGCCGCCGAACCAGCCGCCGCCGGATCCTCCGCTGGAACCACTGCCGGAACCGCCGCTCGATCCGCCGCTCGGGCGGCCGCGGGACGGTGCGGGCTGTGCAGGCTGTGCAGGCTGTGTGGCAGACGGCGCGGGCGCGGCGGAGGCGCCGGTGACCCGCTGCGGCGGAGCCGCCGGGCTCCCCGCCGACGACGCCCCCGGCCTTCGCAATGGACTGTGCGGTGGACGCCATGGACGCCCGTACGGACCCGGCGGGCCGCACGCCCGACAGGTTGAGCGGCGGGGCCGTTCCCGGGCGTGAGGCGGTGACCCCGGCCTTACGGCGACCGGCCCCCTGCGCGTCGGCGTCGAGCGGCGCGGGTTGGGCCCCCCGCACGCGCTCCGGCCTGGGCGGGGACGTTGCCCGCGCCCTCCTCGCCGCGCACGCGGCCCTGCGCCACACCCGCCGCGGCGGCCGCCGCCGTGCCCGCGCCGGACGCCATCGCGGCCGCGCTGATGACGGCTCGGCCTTGCGCAGGCCCCACCGGCCCGCCCGGGCCGCCGCCACCGGCGGCAGCACGTTGGCCGCCCGCGAGAGAGTCGGCGCGGTGGCGGCCTCGCCGAGCATCCGGGTGGTGATCGTGTGCCCGTCCATCGAGGCGAACAGGTGCTGGAACGGCCGTCTGTAGAAGAAGACCGCGATCGTCAGCAGCGCCATGAACAGGATCTGCATACCCCAGGGCAGGCTGGTCGAGATGATCAGCGCGTAGCCGTACACGAGGACGCCGAGCACCAGAGCCAGCACGGCCTGGCGCAGCAGGGTGCCGACCAGCATCTCCACCCAGCGCATGGCGATGATGCGGCCGGACCCCGGATGCACGCCGATCAACAGGAAGATCGGCCCGAGCATCAGCAGCAGCAGGAAGCCGACCTTCAGGACGAGCAGCGACACCGCGACGAGGAAGATGAGCAGACCGGCGACCATCGCCGCGATGAACGCGCCGATCGCGATGCCCAGGCGGCTGGTCCAGTCCTTGCCCTGGAACAGGAAGTACGCCGGGGTGCTCTGCATCGGCTTGGCGACCTCCTCCTCGAACCGCTGCTGGTGCGAGTCGGAGGCCGGCGTCTGATCGGCGGCCTGCTCCGCGGCGTCGATCGCCTGGAGGTTGAGCAGCTTGGCGCCCAGGCCCTTCACGAGACCGGAGTCGGGGTCGGCCGTGCCGAACTCGCCCATCAGCCACGGCTTGCAGACCAGGACCGACCACAGGGCATCGGCGTTCTGCTCCACGCCGGGCGTGCCCTGGCGGCCGTAGCCGCCGGCCGTGGGCGCGCTCGGCACCTCGCCCGGCGCGGTCTCCTTCATCGGCAGGCAGGACGCGCCGCCCGCCCCCGGCAGCCCGGAGAACGCCGAGTTCACGATCTCGCCGGTCTTGTCGGTCACGGTCTTGCCGAGGCTCGTGAAGTCGCCAGGGCGGCTGAAGAACCAGATCGCGACCGTGACCGCGAGGACCATCCAGATGACGCCCTCGGTGGTCGTCGTCGCGCGCTTGCGGATCAGGCCGTACCACGCCAGCCAGATCGCGCCGAGGATGACGATCGGCCGCAGGTAGGGCCAGTACATCGCGTTGGCGAGGTTGGTGACGATCTCGTCGGCGACGTCCTTGATGGGCTGCAGCGGGCCCTCGGTGGCCGCCGCCTGGTAGGTGCTGATCGTCAGCCGGTCGACGGCCTTGGCCCACGAGAAGACCGTGTTGGCCCACGCGTTGCCCAGCACGGCCGTGACGTCGGAACATCCGAGGTCGTAGGTGTGCCAGAACTGGCCGGCCATGCCGTACCGCTCGTAGTTGGTCTGCGGCTCCTTCGGCGCCTGGGTGGTGTTCTGCCCGGTGTTCTGCCCAGCGGCCTGACCGGTCGCCGCCTCTTCGGTCGACGGCGGCTGGACCAGCCCGTCGACACCGCCGCCCACGATCTCGGGGGCGAGGGCGGGCGACAGGTCACAGGGCCCGACCGCGCTCGCCGTACCGGTGGGGAAGACCAGCGGCAACGTCACGAACGCCGCGAACGCGACGAACAGCAGTGCCAGGCTCCGGCGAATCCTCCTGCCGCGTCTGGCACCCTCCCTGGTGCGACCCTTCGGACCGTTCCTGCGCACGCTCACGATCGCACCTCCTGCGCGACCCCCGACCGACCGGAGCCCCCGTCAAGAAGATCATGCACGTTCTCGTTGGGTTTGTCGTGTGTCGGATTGGTGTCAAGCCAGCGCAGCAGCTCCTCCGAGATAAGGTCCACCCCGATACGGCCGGCCCGGCCGTCCAGATCCCGGAAGACGCACTCCCCGTTGCCCAGGGAGCGCAGCACCGCCTTGTGCTCCTCCGACGGGTCCACGCCGAGGAGCTCCATCACGTGCTCGACCTCCACGCGTTCCGTCGAACGGAACGCGAAGACCGACGACAGACAGTTGGTCACCTGTTCGTTGAGCAGGTCACCGGCGTTCTGCGAGACCAGGACGAGCGCCGTGTTGCGTGAGCGGCCCATCCGGGAGACCTCCGGCACGAGCTTGGCGCCCTCGGGGGTGGACGTGATCGCCCACGCCTCGTCGAGGAAGATCGCCTTCGGCGTACGCCGGTCGAGCCCGTTCATGAGGCGGCGCGCGAACTGCGACACGAGGTAGAGCAACGCGACCGACAGCCGCTGCTCGTAGGAGTAGTCGTCCCTGACCGTCATCACGTCGGGCAGCGTGAGGCCGCCGAGCGTGAAGACTGTCGTCCAGCCCTCGGTGTCGATCTGCTCGCCGCCCGAGGCGTCGAAGCACAGCCGGGCCAGGTGCATCTCCGACATCGACCGCAGCACGGCGCCGAGGTTCTTGGACGCCGGGTCGGTGGACTGCTCCAGGTGGTCCACCACCTTGCCCAGTGAGGGATCGGGCTCGTTGGAGACCGCGGCGACCGCCTGGATCATGGCGGACTCGCGCTCCTCCGACATCCTCGGCAGCAGCAGCCGCAGGGTCTCGGTCGCCATCGTCTTCTTCGTCGCGATGTCGTCGCCGAACGAGAACGGGTCGAGCAGCCCCGGCGCGGCCGACCCCAGCGGGATGACCCGCGCCTTGCGGCCCCGGTTGCGCAGCAGCCGTACGAGCGACTCGGCGTCGCCCTTGGGGTCGATGACCGCGATCGTGACGCCCCGCAGCGCCATCTGGTAGATCAGCAGCAGCGCGAGCGTCGTCTTGCCGCCGCCCGGCTCGCCGGTGATCGCGATGGCCGTCGGGCGGTTGCGCGCCGCCGCGACGAGCGGGTCGAAGTGCACGATGCTGCGCGCCCGTCCCAGGGTCTCCCCGACGTACGGCCCGATCCAGCCGGCGTTCGACTCGTCCACCCGGTCGCCGAGTTCGACGGTCGCGGTGGCCATGCCGCCCGCGATCGTGCGCAGCGGCTGCCGCTGGGCGTACGCGTTGACACGCAGCCGCTCCCCCGGAAGGGCCTCGCAGAACAGCGAGAACTGGTCACCGGTGGAGTTGACGACGTCGATGCCGATGTCACGGTAGTGCTCCACGACGGCCTCGACCCGCTGGATGCACATCTCCTCGGTCGGCGCGCTGACGCTCAGCCGGTGCCAGCCGTACACGAACGGCAGGCGTTCCTTGGTGATGCCGTGCTCCAGCATGCGGGCGGCGTCGATCTGCTCGGCCAGCGCGAGCGGCGCCTCGGCGCCCGCCTCACGGATGTGGATGTCCATGTCGCGGGCGTGGGCCAGCTTGCGCGCCACGTCCTTGCTCGCCCTGACCGGGGGGATCAGCCGCATCCGGCTGGAGACCTCCACCGGGAACGGCAACTGGTCGGCGAAGTGCAGCCACGGCTCGCCGTCGGGGAACGGCATGAGGTCGGGGAACCGGGCGAACGACAGGTGCGCGGTGTAGGAGTCCCCGGCCGGCTGCACGATCCGCAGCAGCGACCTGCCGTTGTGGATCTGCCCCTCGACCAGCGCCTCGATCTCGCCCTTGCCCCACCTGCGGCGCGGCGTGGCCGAGGCCAGCGGCTCGCCGAGGCCGCCCGCCGCCGCGTGCTGGAACAGCCAGGCGATCTCCGTGGAGGTGGCGTGGCGAGCGTACAGCGCGCTGGAGGCCAGGGCCCGGCCGAGCCGCTCGGCGGCCTCGGTCCACCGGGCGATCTCCTTGTCCGGCACGTGGTCGTCCTCGATGCCGAGCGCCTTCTCGCTGCGCTGGTAGAAGCCGAAGAGCTGGGCCAGCACGCCGGTGCCGAGCTGCGCGCCGCGCGGCCCGAGCCGCACGCCGAGGTAGACCTCCTTGCTCCAGAAGTCCTTGGCCCAGACGTGGCGGTACATCTCCTCCAGGTACTCCCGCCAGCCCGGGCCCTCGTCGGAGGTCGAGTTGAGCGCCATCGCCCAATCCGCCGCCGGGTAGGCCCGGTGCGCGATCCGCAGGTGCACCTCGGCGTCGGGCATCCTGATCGCGGCCAGCGCGATCGTGATGTTGGTGGCCAGCGCCTCGCGCTCCTCGGGGGTGAGGAACTCGTAGCTCACCGTCGGCAGCCGGAAGTAGGCCCAGGCCGCCGAGTCGGTGAGGAGAACGCGATCGTCGAAGTAACGCACCGCGAGGCGACTGCGCGCCCTGCTCATCGACCTCTCACCAGCTTCCTCGCTCGCCCCTCATCTGGCCACCTCCTGCTTGGCCTGGACAGCCGCCAGGCCGCTCACGATCACACCCGCAAGCGCAACGTACGCCCTGCGGCCGCCCATTCGGAGGTGATTGACGTCGACCGGTCCCGGCCGCCCGGGGGCCAGCTCGTCCTCCCACGGCACCCGGACGATCGCCCTGCAGCGGCCGCTGGCCACCGCCTCGGCCTGCTCCACGTCGGGGAGGCTGCGGCGGCTCACGCCGTTGATCACCATCACGGCGCGACGCCGCAGGTCGGAGCAGCCGTGCCCGTCGAGCCACTCGTAGGTCATCGCCACCGCCTCGGAGGCGTCCTCGCTCGCGGGGGCGACCAGCACGAGCTGGTCGGCGTACGGCAGGAGCCGGGCCGCCAGCGCGGCCGCGGGGTCGATCACGGTAAGCCGGTAGTGCCGGTCGAGCGCGGCGAGCGTCCTGCGCCAGTCGGCCAGGAACGCGCGTTCCGCCAGGCGCTGCGTCACCCGGTCGTCGGTGTCCGCCCCGACGACCTCCAGTCCCGATTCGCAGCGCGTCGTGTACGCCCGCATGCCGAGGTAGCCGGTCACCTCTTCCGAGCCCTCGATGAGCGAGCTCAGCGTCTCGGGGGACTCGGCGGCGATCCTCGTCGTGAGCGTGTCCTCTCCGGTGTTCGCGTCGAGCGCGAGCACGCGGTCGTCTCGGTAACGGGCCAGTGTGTGGCCCAGCATTAACGCCGTGGTCGTCTGCCCGGCGCCGCCCGTGCAGCCGAGCACCATGATCCGCCTGCTCGTGGTCAGCGGGATGCGGGTGCGGGCCTCGTCCACCTCCATGCCGTCCGTACGGCTGCCGCCCACGACGACCTGTGCCAGCCGCCGCCAGCCGCCCGAGGTGTCACGCCCGACGACGGCCTCGACGCGGCGCAGCCGCGGCGGCTCCTCGTGCGCCGGCCTGCCGGGGGTGGTCGTCCCCGGGGTGGGCAGCGACGGCCGGGCGGGACCTGCCGGGCCGACCGCGCGGGGCCCCGCGGGCACGGCCCGGATCGACACTGCCGCCGGACCCGCCGGAGGCGGCGTCACGTCCCCCTTGCCCGTGGCACTCTCGTACGGCCTGGACCCCGGCGCATGCGCCCCCTCCCGCGCGGGGTGAGCGGCAGAGTGCGCGCCGGAACCGGCGTCGTCCGGAACCTCCTGCGGCGTATGGGACGGCCTGATCCAGGTGGGCGTGTCCTGCGTGACCTCCGCGACCTCCGCGACCTCCGCGGCCTCGGCGGCCTTCACGGGAGCCGCTGCCGGAGGAGCCGCCGCGGACGCCACCTCCTCCGTCGCGGCCCGCCCGGCCGCAACGTCCTCGTCCGGCACGCGGGGGCGCACGAGCCGCGGCGGACGGCCCTTGCGATGCTGCTCAAGCGCCTCGGCGTCCCGATGCGCCGGGTTCTCCCGGCCCGTGTCATCGCCGGGCGAGGTGCCCACGCCCACGGGGGGCGCGGACTCCGCCTCGGGCCCCTGCGGCGCCGCTGCGGCATCGGCGGTGTGGGCAGTGTCGTCGGAGTCGGCGGTGTCGGCGGTGTCGGTGTCGGTGTCGGCGGGAGGGACCGGGCCAGGGACGCTCAGGTCGTCGGTGCCCTCCCCATCAGCCTCGGCGTCGTGCGCGCGCTCGTCGCGAGGCCGCTCCTCGTGCACCGGCTCGTGCAACGGCTCCTGCACCGGCTCTCCCGTGGCCGGCTCGGTGAAGGAGGCCACACCGGACTGCCGTACGGGGCGGGGTTCGGCCGAGGCGGCGAGCCTGCGCAGGCGGCGCAGCGTCTCGGTGCCGATGGGCGGGACGGCCGGCGCCTCCGAAGCCTCGGCGGGAGCGGCAGGGGGCGCCTGCCGGCCAGAGCCCTGCTCATGCCCCTCATCGCTCCGGTGACTCTCGTGGCTCTCGTGGCTCTCGTGGACGTCATGTCCCTCGCCGTGTCCCTCATGCGGGTCGCGTTCGCGTTCGCGATCCGGGCCGGCGACGTGGCCGGTCTGCGGCTGCGCCGGAAGCGCGGGCGGTTCCGCGAGGTAGAAGACGCGGTCACCGGTGGCACCGGCCCGGGCGGCGGCACCGCTGCGGGAGGGGGGCGGCCGGGGGGTGCGTCGGTGACCGGTACGGCGGCGGCGGCCGCGGCCGCCACGGCCGGGCGTACGACACGCGAGGGGTCCACCTGGTGCGCGCCCACTCGCGCGGCGGCGCCCGAGGCCGCCCGTGCGCCGTCCTGGGAACCTTCGGGACGGGCACCTTGACCGAGACCCCGCGGCGCGCCTTGCGGGCCGCCTTCGCGTGCGCCGCCGCGACCGGCGGCGTGGTCCGCCAGACACGCGCCGTGAAGGCGACCTCGTCCGGCTCGTCGAACGGGGCCATGCGGCACCACGTGCGGGGCTCGCTCATGTAGCGGAGCTGCGACTGGAGCAACTCGGTGAGGCGCTTGCTCTCGATGACGGGACGGGTGGAGAGCCAGGTGAGCACGCCCGGGGGAACGAGGTAGATGACGTGCCAGGGGGCCGCGAACGGCAGTCCGATCAGGTAGAGGAAGACCCACCACGGCACGGACACACCCACGAACACACCGATCCAGACGACCGGAAGCGGCATTGGCAGCCGTAGGTCGTACAGCTTGTACAGCCGCTTCTCAATGCGCCAGATATTGGTATATGTGGGCAGATCCACCCCGAACCTCCTCTCCGCCCGATCACTTGATGCCGAGCGCGCCCGCGATCGCCTTCGCCGTCACCTCGATGATGTTGGGAACGTAGAAGATCACTCCGATCGCGATCGCCAGGATGATGAACTGGACGAACCTGGTGATCTCGCGGGTGAAGAGGAAGAAGATCGCCACGACGGAGACGACCGCGAGGAAGAGCGGAGCGAAGAACTTCCGGAGGAATTCGGCGAGACCTTCGGTGTTGATGCCCGTCGTCGGCGCCGGGGACGGCGCTGCCAGATCAAGGACGTGGTCCGCGATGGTCTTCAGTATCAACTCTCGCCCTCCCGGGGGTATGGATCAGCGATGTCTTTGCTGGGCATGCGCTACCCCACGGACCGGTTCGCACCCTGGATGTCCCTGACGAACCACTTGCCGCCCTGCTTTTCGATCGTCAACTGATAGGCCTGCTCGAGACCGGCCGGCTGCGCCGCCGGATCCTGCGACGGGCTCGCCACCGCCGTCGACTGTCCGGACGCCACCGCCCACACGACCACCGCCGTGACCTTCCTGCTGTCGGCGCCGCCCGGCGGGACCACCACGTCCTTCAACTCGGCGAGGGTGAACTCGCCGTTGAACCCGTTGACGGTCACCCCGCTCGTGACGTACCGCTGGAGGTCGACCTGGTTGCCCGCGGCGTACGCCTTGAAGAAGCCTTCGAGCTGGGGACGCAGTTCGGCCTCGGTGGCGGAGTCGCGGTCGGGGTCGGGAAGCTGCGGCAGTCCCGCCGGGCCCGGCGCGGGCAGCAGAGCCGGCTGGGCCGAGACCACGAACCTGCCGTTGTCGTAGTAGACCGGCACGGACAGCAGACCCCGGCTGCCCCCGGACTGGTACGTCACGGTCACGCGGGCGTTGTGGTCGTCGACCACGTCGATCCCGGCGAACTGGAAGGCCCCCGCCGACATGCGTCCGTAGCCGTTCCAGCCGAACTGCTCGTCGGCGCCTTCCGGCAGGAACGACTTCAGCCGTTCCGCGCGCTGCTGGGGGTTGGCCGCGTCGTAGTTGAGGTAGACCGCCGCGAACTGGTTGGCGAAGGCCGCGGCCTCGGTCGCCGGGAACCCGGACGTGGCCGTGCCGGTGGGGGTCACACCGGCCGGGTCGTCCTGCGTCAGCCGTTCGAACGGGGCGCGGACGCCGTTGACCACGATGACGACGATCAGTGCCCAGAGGATGACCCGGCCGGTCCAGACGAGCCAGCGGCCGCCACCGCCGCTCCAGCCTCTGCGGCGGGGGCCGTGCCGTGCGCGGCACTCGCCGCCTCGAAGCCTTCCAGTGGGTACGGGTCAGGGTCGCCAGCGATCCGAGGATCCTGCTGGACGTCTGACCTGCGAGCCATCACGCCTCCGCTCGCGCCGATCCCTCCGGCTGGCGCGGTTTCCTCTTGCTCTCGATCCGGTTAACCGCATTGAAGTATTCACCCTAGCGGTCTCGCCAATTCTTCCAGGTAAGCCACGCCCATGGTGCAAGCATCGCCGCGACCGAGCAAACCGGGTCTACATCCCGTAGAGACGCCCCACAGCTATCCACTCCGCGGAAAAGCACGTTACGCCTGGCCAGCGGGGGCATCGATTACCTAAGCGCCACCTATTGCTGTCTTCGCAGCTCGCAGGCATAACGAAAGCGACCGTGCGCTCCGCCCCGGTCCCCCGCCGCCGGACATCGGACGGCCCCGCGCGGAGCGGGGCCGCCGTGTCGCGAACTACGCCCGCGCCCTCACTGGCACGCCTCGGAGGAGGACGAGGAGGACGACTCACTCGAAGCCGGCGGGATGCCCGCCGGCGGGACGCTCTCCGGACCCGAGATCGCGGGCGGGACGTTCTCCGGAGCACTGCCCAGAGCGCTACCCGGAGCGCTCTCCGGCAGCGAGGAGCTCTGCGACTGGCTCGCGGACGACTGCGACTGCGCCTGCTCCGACACCCGCTGCTGCGCGCTCTGGGACATCTGCTCGATGCGCTGCTGCGCGCTCGCCGCGTCCCGCATGATCTGCTGTGTGGCGCGGCTCGCCTCGTCCCTGATGCTCTGCCGGGCCTCCTCCGCCGACTGCTCCATCGGCGCACCCGCGGCCGGGAACTCCGCCTCCGTGACCAGGCCGGTGACCGGACCCGCCAGGGGTAGGTCCTCGGTCGCCAGCAGCGGCTCGCGGATGGTCGTGTACGACGTCACGCGCACCGAACCGCCGGGCTCGCTCGCCTGCGGCGCCCACGCCGCTCCCGGAGTGCCGGTGGCCGCGGAGGCGGTGCCGCCGAGCAGCGCGACCGCGCCTGCCGTGAGCGTCGAGGCGAAAATCGCCGCGAGAGCCGGCTGTCTGGATTTCCGATGCATGGTCCCCTCCTTGGGCCCGATCGGGCCTCGCCAGGTCAGGCCACCTGGGCTTTCCGGTGCCCGAATTCGGCCGCCTCCCCTTCCGCCATGCCGGATTACGGCAGCGAAGAGATTTGTCACGAAAAGGGATTCATACGGCGACTATGCGCCAAACGGCCTCATCTCGATGCTTCAACGAGCCTCACGAATGCGTCTAGGGCAGTTGGCCCAAGCGTTTCCGCTGGCCATGGAGGATCTGACCGGAGGGAGGGCTGCGGCGGGTGATGCCGGGCAGGCTGTTTGCGGCCCCTTGTACGGCGGAGCAACCTGGGATTGTCCGCAGTGATCGTCGGGGTCCCGGCCCTGAGACCGGCCGTCTCAGGGCCGTTCGAGGTCGTAGGTGACGTCCGCCACACGGACCGTCCGGACCAGCGGATCCTCGATGATCTTCCGCAGTTCCCCGATCGTGGCCAACGAGTCCACGTAGGCGTACGCCAGGCCGTCGTTCGCGGCCTTGCGCAGCCGGGCCAGACTCAGATCGAAGTCGTGCAGGTTGTCGTCGTCGTAGTCCTTGAGGATGCCGACCCAACGGCGGAAGTTCGCGAGGTCCGACATGATCGGCTCGTCGGGCTCTCTCGGCATCGGCGCCCTGTCCCACGTCGTCTCCCCTCCCCAGGTGATGGGCATCGATCCGGGACGCCGCTCGAAAACCACCTTGTCGGCATACGACTTGTACGTGGCGGTGAAGGCGACCAGCTCATCGGTGGTGAGCGGCCTGGCGAACTCGACCACCGCCAGCGCGCTGAGCCCCTCCGGGATCCTGGCCAGCACCTTGCGGCTGTCCTCCTTGCGCTGGAGGGTCGTCCCCACGTTCATCAACGCCCTGCTCAGCGTGGTGCCGGCGTAGTTGCCGAGCGGCAGCCTGCGCACACGAGCGCCCAGTGCTCGCGGTACAGCTCCTCGATGATGATGCCCCCCGCGTTCTTGTGTCTGTCACAACAGACCAGACGCGGCCGGGGCGGGAATGGTCACCGCCTCTTCCCCGGATGCTCGAAAATAGCGTGCAGTCCGCCGGGCAGAGCAGGAAGGTTGCAGAGGTGGCCATACCGCAGCAAGAGCATCTGGTACGGCAGGCGACGACGTCCGACGCCGCTGTCGTCGCGGAATTGCTGGACGCTTTCAACCGTGAGTTCGACGCGCCGTCACCGGGAACGGACGTGCTCACGGCACGCCTCCGCCGGCTGGTCGCCGGGGACCACCTCGTCGCCCTTCTCACCGGCGAACCGGCCGTCGGCGTCGCGGTTCTGTCCTTCCGGCCCAACGTGTGGCAGGAGGGTCCGGCCGCGACCCTGGACGAGCTGTACGTACGGCCCGACATGCGCGGACAGCGGTTCGGGCACGCCCTGCTGGAAGAGGCGTGCCGCCTCGCACGGGAACGCGGCGCGGAGACGCTCGAGATAAACGTCGACGGCGAGGACACCGACACCCGCCGCTTCTACGAGGCGCACGGCTTCGCCAACAGCGAGCCCGGGGCGGCCGAGCCGATGTTCTACTACTACCGCGACCTCGTCTGACGTTCAGACGTTGAAACGGAACTCCACGACGTCGCCGTCGCGCATCACGTAGTCCTTGCCCTCGATGCGAGCCTTGCCCGCCGCCCTGGCGGCGGTCATCGAACCCGCCTCCACCAGGTCGTCGAACGAGATGACCTCGGCCTTGATGAAACCGCGCTGGAAGTCGGTGTGGATGACCCCGGCGGCCTCGGGAGCGGTCGCGCCCTTGCGGATCGTCCAGGCCCGGGCCTCCTTGGGCCCGGCCGTCAGGTACGTCTGCAGGCCCAGCGTCTCGAAGCCGACCCGGGCGAGCTGGGAGAGGCCCGACTCCTCCTGGCCGACCGACTGCAGCAGCTCCAGCGCCTCGTCGTCGGGCAGCTCCACCAGCTCGGACTCGATCTTGGCGTCGAGGAACACGGCCTCCGCCGGCGCCACGATCGCCGAGAGCTTGGCCCGCAGGTCGGCGTCGGTCAGCTCGTCGGCGTCGAGGTTGAAGACGTACAGGAACGGCTTGGCCGTGAGGAGGTGGAGCTCGCGCAGGTCGGCGAGGTCGATCCCGGCCGCCTTGCCCCCGGCGTACAGGGTCGTGCCGGTGTCGAGCAGCTTCGCCGCGGCCTCGGCGGCCTCCAGGAGGACCTTGCGGTCCTTGTTGTTGCGCGCCTCCTTCTGCAGGCGGGGCAGCGCCTTCTCGATCGTCTGCAGGTCGGCGAGGATCAGCTCGGTGTTGATCGTCTCGATGTCGCGCTCCGGCGCGACCTCGCCGTCCACGTGCGTGACGTCGGGGTCGGAGAAGACCCGGATGACCTGGCAGATCGCGTCGGTCTCGCGGATGTTGGCGAGGAACTGGTTGCCCCTGCCCTGGCCCTCCGACGCGCCCTTCACCAGGCCCGCGATGTCGACGAACTCGACCTTGGCCGGGAGGACGCGCGCGGAGTTGTAGATCTCCGCCAGCTTGTCCAGACGGGAGTCCGGCACGCCGACGATACCCACGTTCGGCTCGATCGTGGCGAACGGGTAGTTGGCCGCCAGGGCGTTCCCGCTCTTGGTCAGGGCGTTGAAAAGCGTGGACTTGCCAACGTTGGGCAGGCCGACGATGCCGATGCTCAGGCTCACGTACCACGAGTTTAGGGGCCTCGGGGGGTGCGCCGGACATCGGCGGCTCGGCCCGCTCCCAGGCGCGCCTCCCTGTTTGGCACGCCAATGCCTGAAATCATCCAGACCGTGGATGTCGTGGCTCTCGCATTGGGACTGGTGATCGGCGTGGTGGTCGGCGCGGCGCTGGCCGGGATGCGGACCGCCGGCCGCACCGCCCAGGCGGCCGCCAGGGTGGCCGAGGCCGAGGCGCGGACGCGGGCGGCCGAGGACAAGGTGGCCTACATGGAGAACCAGCTCACCGAGCGGTTCCAGGCCATCTCCGCGCACGCCCTCGACGTGGCCAACCTGCGCTTCCTCGAACTCGCCGAGAACCGGCTGAACACCACGAGGGCCGAGGCGGCCGGGGACCTCGACCAGCGCAGGCAGGCGGTCGAGAACCTGGTCGCGCCGCTGCGGGAGACGCTCGCCAAGGTGGAGAGCCAGCTCAGGGAGAGCGAGTCGGGCGCCCGCGCCGCCCGCGCCGAGCTGAGCAAGCAGATGGACTTCGTACGGGAGAGCTCCGATCGGCTCAAGGCCCAGACGGACGCGCTGGTGCGGGCGCTCCAGCGGCCGGAGGCCCGGGGACGCTGGGGGGAGCTGCAGCTGCGCCGGGTGGCGGAGATCGCCGGGATGGCCCGCTTCTGCGACTTCGACGAGCAGGTGAGCGCCGTCACCCGCGACGGCGTGGTCCGGCCCGACATGGTCGTACGGCTCAGCGGCGGCAAGAACGTCGTCGTGGACGCGAAGGTCTCGCTCGCGGCCTACCTGGAGGCGGCCGAGGCCGCCGATCCCGAGTTCGCCTCGGCCCGGCTGGACGCCCACGCGCGGCACGTGCGCGAGCACGTGGACCGGTTGGCCGCCAAGTCCTACTGGCAGGCGTTCAACCCGTCGCCCGAGTTCGTGGTCCTGTTCATCCCCGGCGAGGCGTTCCTCGCGCCCGCTCTGGAGCGCGACCCGGGGCTGCTGGAGTACGCGATGCGCAGGCGCGTCCACATCGCCACTCCCACGACGCTCGTCACGATGCTCCGCACCGCGCAGTACGCCTGGCAGCAGACCGCGGTCAGCGAGAACGCCAAGGCCGTCTTCGATCTCGGCAAGGAACTGTACGAGCGGCTCGGCGGCCTCGGACGGCACGTGGACGGCCTGGGCAAGGCGCTCACGAGAGCGGTCACCGCGTACAACCAGACGGTCGGCTCGCTGGAGAGCCGGGTCCTGGTCAGCGCGCGGAGAATGAACGACCTCGGTCTCGTGGACTACTCGCTCGACACCCCGTCGGCGGTCGAGGAGGTCCCCCGTCCGGTCGCCATCCCCGAACTCGAAGGTGAAGAGCGGGTAAGCCCCCCTCCCCCGCATCGTCAGAACGGTAAATTGACGCGAGACTTGTCGTAAGGGGGGCCCGATGACAGGCACCGGTCGAGCGGGGCTGCGGCTGACCGCTCGGGGGGCGATCGTCATGCTCTTCGTGATCACTGTGGTGGGCATGCCGTTCCTGCCCGGGCCCGCGTTCGTGGCCGGTTGCCTCGCGGCGGCGCTGCTGGTGCGTCCCCGGGACCTGCTGCCGCTGGTGGTGACGCCTCCGCTGGTCTTCTTCGTCGCGGCACTGCTGGTGGAACTCGTGCGGGCGCTCAGGTCCGCTTCGATGCTCCAGACGTTCGGGCTCGGCATGTTCACCGCGCTGTCGTCCGGCGCGCCGTGGCTGTTCCTCGGGTCCGCGCTGGCGCTGGGGATCGCGTGGGTGCGCGGCCTGCCCGCCAACCTGAAGGAGTTGCGCGGCGCGCCGGCGCCCGCGCCGACGCCCGCCTCCCGCTCCCGTTCGCGCCGTGGCCGCGTCCGCACGTTCGACCCGGAGCCTGAGGGCTACTTCGAGCCCCGCGTGTACGGCAGGGCCGCCGACGAGTGAACCCGAATTACCGCTGGACCGATTACCGCTGCGCCGATTACCGCTGGGCCTAGGCCGTGCGGAGGTCCTTGCGGAGTTCGTGGGGCAGGGCGAACCGCATGCTCTCCTGCACCGACTCGACCTCCTCGACCTCGGTGAAACCGTGGTCGGCCAGCTTGGCGAGCACGCCCCGCACGAGGTCCTCCGGGACGGAGGCGCCGCTGGTCAGGCCGACCGTGCGCACGCCCTCCAGCCACTCGTCCCGTACGAACGAGGCGTCGTCGACGAGGTAGGACGCGGCGGCGCCGTAGTCCTTGGCGACCTCGACCAGCCGCTTGGAGTTGGAGGAGTTGGCGGAGCCGACGACGATGACCAGGTCCGACTCGGCGGCGATCTGCTTGACGGCCGTCTGCCTGTTGGAGGTGGCGTAGCAGATGTCGTCGCTCGGCGGGTCGATGAGGTTCGGGAACCGCGACCGCAGCCGGGCGACCGTCTCGGTCGTCTCGTCCACAGACAGGGTCGTCTGGGAGAGCCAGACCACCTTCTCCGGGTCCCGTACGGACACGCCGTCGACGCCGTCGAGCCCGTCCACGAGCTGGATGTGCTCGGGCGCCTCACCGGCGGTGCCCTCGACCTCCTCGTGCCCCTCGTGCCCGATGAGCAGGATGTCGTAGTCCTTGGCCGCGAACCTCTTGGCCTCGTTGTGCACCTTGGTCACGAGCGGGCACGTCGCGTCGATCGTCCGGAGACTACGGCTCGCGGCCTCCTCGTGCACGGCGGGCGAGACGCCGTGAGCGGAGAAGACCACGATGGCGCCCTCGGGGACCTCCTCGGTCTCCTCCACGAAGACGGCGCCGCGCTCCTCCAGCGTCTTCACGACGTGGGTGTTGTGCACGATCTGCTTGCGCACGTAGATGGGCGCGCCATACTGCTCCAGCGCCCGCTCGACCGCCTGCACCGCTCGGTCGACACCCGCGCAGTAGCCGCGGGGCTTGGCGACCAGGACACGGCGGGTCGCTGAGGTCTGCACGTCCATGTTCCTATGCTATGTGGAACGCGAGCCGCCTCTTGACCCTGGTCTTGCAAGACTGGGGGTACCAGATACGCATCTCCCCGGGAGCCAATATGTCCGTCCTTAAGGCAATAACGAAACCTCTGCGTGATTTGCCGGTCTTCGTACTTCAGACCGCTCTCAACGGGGTCGGACAGGCACTGCTGGTCGGTGACAAGATCAAGACCACCATCAAGGAGCGCTTCGCCGGTGGCGAGGCACAGGACGGCGAACGTCCCGAGACCGCCGAGGCGCCGCGGCCCGAGCAGGCCGCCGGGGAGCGTCCCGCGCGCCGGGAGCCCGTCATCTTCGCCCCCCGCCCGAGCAAGGCCGAGCAGGCCGAGGCGGTGACGACCGAGGCGCAGGCCCCGGAGACGCCGGCCGCGGAAGCACCGGCGGCGGAGACGGCCCCGGCCGAGGCGGCGCCCGCCGAGCCCGCGGAGGCCGTGGAGCCTGCCGAGGCCGTGGAGGCCGTGAGCGAGCCGAAGCCCGTGGCCGCGCCTGCCGCCGAGCCTGCCGAGGCCGCGGAGGCCGTGAGCGAGGCCGAACCCCCGGCCGCCCCCGAGGTCGCGGACCGGACCGCCGCGCCCAAGAAGCCGCGCACCCGCCGCAAGGCCACCACCGAAACCACCGAGGCCGCCGAAACCCAGGCCGTCGAGACCACCGAGGCCGCGACCACGGAAGAGGCCGCACCCGCCGAGGTCAAGAAGCCGCGCACCCGCCGCAAGGCCGCCGCCGAACCCGCCGAGGCCACGACCGGAACCACCGAGAGCGGCGCCGAGAGCACGGCCACCGCCGCGCCGAAGGCCACCAGGACCCGCAGGAAGGCCACCGCCGCCGCTCAGGCGCCGGAAAGCCCTGCCGAGGCGCCGGCGGAGCAGCCCGCCGCGGAAGCGGCCGAGCCGGCGGAGCAGCCCGTGGAGCAGCCGGCGGCCGAGGAGACGACCGCCGAGACGGCGGAGCCGATGCCGGGCTACGCGAACCTCTCCGTGGCGTCGCTGCGGGCGCGGATGCGCGGCAAGTCGGCCGAGCAGGTGCACGCGCTGCTGGACTACGAGCAGGCGCACCTGAACCGCCCCGAGGTGGTCCGGATGTTCCAGAACCGGCTGTCCAAGCTCCAGTCCGAGTCCTGATCCCGAGCCGCGCCCGCCCGGCCGTACGCCGGGCGGGTGACGGTGCCCTCCGCCCGGTCGCCTGTGGATTGTCGGACGGTGCGGCTAGCCTGCAGGTGCGAGCCGGGCCAGGCGAGGAGGGCATTTGAGCGCGAAGACGTCCCCTGAGGCGCCGCTGCCGATCAGGTCGGTGCTGCAGATGGTCGCCCAGTGGATCGGCAAGCTGGGCACCGTCTGGGTCGAAGGGCAGATCACCGAGCTGACCGCCCGGGGCGGCACCGTCTTCCTGACGCTGCGCGATCCCGTGGCCAACGTCTCCGCGCGGATCACCTGCGCGCGGGCGGTGTACGAGGCGAGCGTGCCGCGCCCCGTCGACGGCGCGCGCGTCGTGATGCACGTCAAACCGGACTTCTGGGTCAACAAGGGCTCGTTCGCGTTCACGGCCCTGGAGATCCGGCCGGTCGGCATCGGCGAACTGCTGGCCCGGCTCGAACGGCTCCGCCAGGTGCTCGCGGGCGAGGGCCTGTTCAACGTCGACAGGAAGAGGCGGCTGCCGTTCCTGCCGGGCACGGTCGGGCTCATCTGCGGGCGCGACTCGGCGGCGGAGCGTGACGTGCTGGAGAACTCCCGCCGCCGCTGGCCCGCCGTCCGGTTCAAGGTGGAGCAGGTCGCCGTCCAAGGGTCGTACGCCGTGGGCGAGGTGACCGAGGCGCTGCGCAGGCTCGACGCCGACCGCGAGGTCGACGTGATCATCGTCGCCAGGGGCGGCGGCTCCCTCGAAGACCTGTTGCCGTTCTCCGACGAGTCGCTGGTGCGGGCCGTCGCGGCCTGCCGTACGCCGGTGGTGAGCGCGATCGGCCACGAGCAGGACAGTCCGCTGCTCGATCTCGTGGCGACGTGCGCGCCTCGACCCCGACGGACGCGGCCAAGAAGGTCGTGCCCGACGTGGGCGAGCAGCTCACGCTCGTCCACCAGCTCAGGGACCGGGGCCGCCGGGTGCTGCGGGGCTGGGTCGAGCGCGAGATCTCCTGGCTCGAATCCGTACGCTCCCGGCCGTCGCTCGCCGATCCCGTCCGTGAGCTCGACCGGCGGGCCGAGCAGGTCGACGCGCTGCGCGAGCGGTCCAGGCGCTGCCTTTCTGCGTCCCTGGACCGCTCGGCCGACTCGCTGGAACATCTCCGGGCCCGGCTCGTGGCCCTGTCCCCCGCCGCCACGCTGGAGCGCGGCTACGCCATCGCGCAGCGTCCTTCCGGAGAGGTCGTCCGCCTGGCGGCGGACGTCAAGCCGGGCGACGAGCTCACGATCCGCTTCTCCGACGACCGTGTGACGGTGACCGCCCAGGACGCGTGACCCGGGCGCACCGGGTCGCGGAGGGTCAGATCGCGAGGCGCACGTCGTAGGCGCCCAGCCAGGCGTTCATCTGCAGGATGCCCTCCAGCGACGTCCGGGCGCCCTGCAGGCTGACCGCGCCCATGGGCTGGTCGAGCATCGTGCGCACCTTGCCCGCGTCCACCAGGCAGCCGATGGCCGGGGCTCCGTCGAGCACGCGGGTCACCTCGGCGCGCAGCGCACGCTCGTACGCCGGGTCCTGCGTCGAGGGGTACGGCACCTTGCGGCGCTCGACCACCGACCGGGGCAGCACGTCGGCCGTCGCCGCGCGCAGCAGGCTCTTCTCGTGACCGTCGAAGGTCTTCATCGCCCAGGGGGCGTTGAAGACGTACTCGACCAGGCGGTGGTCGCAGAACGGCACCCGGACCTCCAGGCCGACGGCCATGCTCATGCGGTCCTTGCGGTCGAGCAGGATCTGCACGAACCGGGTCAGGTGCAGGTAGCTGATCTCCCGCATCCGCTTCTGCAGCCCCGTCTCCCCCGGCACGCGGGGCACCTCGGCCAGCGCCCGCTGGTAGCTGTCCGCACGGTAGGCGGGGATGTCGAGCTTGCGCAGCAGTTCCTCGTTCAGGAACTCGCCCCGGGTGGACAGGCCCGTCTGGGTGTGGGTGGCGAGCCACGGGAAGGTGCCGGAGTTGACCGCCTCGGGATCGTGGAACCACCGGTAGCCGCCGAACACCTCGTCGGCGGACTCCCCCGACAGCGCCACCGTCGAGTGCCCCCTGATCGCCTTGAAGAGCAGGTAGAGCGAGGTGTCCATGTCGCCGATGCCGAGCGGGAGGTCCCGCGCCCGCAGGACGGCCGCGCGTACGGCGGGGTCCATGAGGTCGGCGGAGTCAAGCACGATGTCCGTGTGGTCGGAGCCGACGTGCCGCACGACGTCGTGGACGTACGGCGTGTCCGGGGTGTCGCGCATGTCGTCGGCCTGGAAGTTCTCGCTGTAGCCGGCGAAGTCGACGGAGAACGACCGCACCCCGCCCTGGCCGGCGAGCGCGCGGGCCGCCAGCGCGGTCACGGCACTGGAGTCGAGACCGCCGGACAGCAGCGTGCACAGCGGCACGTCGGAGATGAGCTGCCGCTCGATGATGTCGTCGAGCAGCTCCCGCACGGTCCTGATGGTCGTCTGCAGGTCGTCGGTGTGCTCGCGGGCCTCCAGCTGCCAGTAGCGGCGCTTGCTCAGACCCTCGCGCCGCACCTTCACCACCTGGCCGGGGCGCACCTCGTACATCCCCCGGAAGACGGCGCTCTCCGGCGTCTTGACGAAGGCCAGGATCTCGCGCAGGCCATCGGCGTCGATCACCCGCTCGGCGAGCGGGTTGGCCAGGATGGCCTTGGGCTCGGAGCCGAACAGCACTCCGTCCCGCGTCGGGTAGTAGTACAGGGGCTTGATCCCCATGCGGTCGCGCACGAGCAGCAGTTCCTCGCGGCGGGCGTCCCAGATGGCGAAGGCGTACATGCCGTTGAGGCGGGAGACGAAGTCCTCGCCCCATTCGAGGTACGCCTCCAGGACGACCTCGGTGTCGCTCTGGGTCCGGAACCGGTGGCCGCGCCGGGTCAGCTCCGCGCGCAGTTCCCTGAAGTTGTAGACCTCGCCGCTGTAGGTGAGCGCGGCGACGACGTCGCCGCCGGCGTCGGCGGTCATGGGCTGGCGCCCGCCCTCGATGTCGATGATGGCCAGCCGCCGGTGGCCGAACGCGGCGTGCGGAGTGAGCCACATCCCCTCGGCGTCGGGCCCCCGGCACGCCATCGTGTCCGTCATGGCCTGCACGGTCTCCCGTTCGCGACGAAGGTCGCGTCCGTAGTCCACCCAGCCGCTGATTCCACACATGAAGATGACCCCCCGATCATCGCCCCCGAAGATGGTTAGTACATCTAAGTAACGGACAAACCACCCGATTTATGCCCAAATGGGACAGCGCCTAAGAGGCCGCGGAGTGTCGGTCGCGGCCTCTAAGGTGGGGACGTGGCTGAGGACAAGCAGACCCCGTCGGACAAGCAGACCCCGTCGTACGAGCAGGCCCGCGAGGAGCTGACCGAGGTGGTGCGCCGTCTGGAGACCGGCGGGCTCACGCTGGAGCAGTCGATAGAGCTGTGGGAGCGGGGAGAGCGGCTGGCGGCGATCTGCGAGGAATGGCTCCAGGGCGCCCGCGCCAAGCTGGCCGCCGCGATGGCCCAGCGCCAGGAGCCCCAGCCGAACGGCCCCGAGGAGGCCCCCTTCTGACGGCGCCCGGCCTCGGCATGAGCGGCGATCACGGCTCAGCCGTAAGGCACACGGGACGATAGGGCGCCCCGGCCGCGTACATGGCCCACTCCGCTCGGGTGAGCGCCCGCCCGGCATGTGCGCACACGTTCCCGGCGGCGTCCAGGACGTCGGACAGGTCCCACCTCCGCACGGTTCCGTCGTCGTGCGCGGTGAGAAGTGCCCGGCCGCCCGGCAGGAAGGCCAGCGCGTTCACCGGCCCCGCGCCGGCGAGCATCGGCGTGCCGAGCGGCCGGCCACTCGGCACATCCCACAGCCGCACGGCGCCGTCCTGCCCCGCTGTCGCGAGCGCCCGACCGTCCGGCGTGAACGCGATGGACCGGACAGCGGCGGTGTGGGCGTCGATGAACGGACCGGTGGGCCTGCGGGCGGCGGCCGACCACAACCGGATCCTGCCGCTTTCGCCCGCGACGGCCAGCAGCGAGCCGTCGGGGCTGTAGGCGAGGGACGTCACCCGGCTGTCGTGGGTGAGGGAGGCGCCCTTCACCGGCGTCCAGCCGCGCACGTCCCAGAACCGGACCTCGCCGAGATCGCTCCCGCCCGCCAGAGTCCGGCCGTCCGGGCTGAAGGCCAGCGAGCGATAGTGGGTCGGGCCTCCGCCGCTCGTGTACCCGATCTGACGCAGGCTATGGGCGCTGTACAGGTTTGGGCCGGAGCCGGCGGTCGCGAAGACCCTGCCGTCCCGGCTGCCCGCGAGCACCGTGCCGTAGTCGTAGGTGCTGATCAGGAAGCCTCCGGTGGCGACGTCCCACAACTGGCTGCCCAGTTCGCGGCCGGTCACCGCCAGCGTCGAGCCCGTTCCCACGAAGGCGACCCCGGCCGCCCCGATCTTCTCTCCTATCCCGTTCCGCGGGATCATGGGCTCACCCATCCGATGCCCGTCCGCCGTACGCCAGAGCCGGGCGGCTCCGTCGGCCGCGCCGGTCGCGACCATCGTCCCGTCGGGTGAGACGGCGACGGACAGGACCGCGGACGCCTGCCGGATCAGCACGCGGCCGCGCTGGTAACCGTCCCACCGCCATCGGCGCACCTCGTCCCAACCGCAGGTCACCAGCTGACCCCGGAAGCGGAGGCAGTCCGCCCAGAGGAAGTGCCCGGCCAGGGTGGGCCCGACGGGGCTGCCGGAGACCGCGTCCCAGAGCTGGACCGGTCCGTCCTGCCGGCCCGTCGCGATCACCGTTCCATCGGGAGACCAGGCGATGGCGCACACGGCGAGGGCCTCGCTCCGCTTCAGCGGCCTTCTCGACCTCCCGGACGGCACGTCCCACAGCGTCAACCGGCTCCCCGGCGCGCCCGTGGCCACCGTACGGCCGTCTGGAGAGAACGCCAGCGCGACTGCCCACGCCAACACGTCGATTCCCGTAGGAGCGCGGACCACCTCCCGGTTACGCGCGAGGTCGTAGACGACGAGTTCGCGGCCGGCGGCCGCGACGTAGCGGCCGTCGGCGCTGACGGCGACCCGCTGCGCGCCGGGGGTCCGGGCGAGTGGACCCCCGAGCGGCCTCCCGGTGGTCGCGCCCCATCTCCGCAGCTCCCCGCCGATGTCGAGGGTGAAGACGGTCGCGCTGTCCGGACCGAACGCGGCGCGGCTCGTGCCCGACAGCGGCCCGGCGACGAAACCGCCCGACGCGGCGTCCCACACATACGCGTTGTGAAGATTGTCGATCGTGAGCAGTCGTCTGCCGTCCATGCCGTAGACCACGCCGTCGCATCCGGGCCCCGCCGACGGCGCCGGCGACGGCCCGCCCGAAGCCCGGCGTAGCGGCCGTCCGGTGCGGGCGTCCCAGAAGGAGGGGCGTCCGCCCGCGCATACCGCCACTTCATCGCCGTCGGGACTCAGAGTTTTGTCGTTGCCGGAGGCGGGGAAGGCGACCACTCCCAGGAGCGGGTCCAACTCGGCGGAGATCATGGCGAGCCGGTTGGCCGGAGAGGGAGCCAGCTCCCACGCGGCCACAGCGAGCAGGCGGGACAGGTCGGGCCGTGTGGTTCGCACCGCCGCCCCGCGCTCCAGCAGCCTGCCCGCGATCGCCGCCTCGTCCGGCGGACACGTGTCCGAGGCGAGCGGAAGGACGGCGACGGCGAGCAGGAGCGCGAAAACCAGGCGGCCACGCGGTAATGCCATGAAGAACTGATTACCATTGCGCACCCGATCCGGAAATGCCCTTACGCTCGCCCAGCGCGCCCGGCTTTACTGTGCGCGTGCCGGATGAGAGTCGCGCGAACGCGCCGGGCAAGGGATTCGCGAACGTCGAACGCGGCAGCGCCGTCCTCGGGTTCGTCAGCGGCGCCCTCGGGTTCGTCGTCTTCCTGGTCGCGGAACGCCCGGTCTCCGCTGTGGCGTTCTGCGCCGGGGCCGTCGGCGCCGCGATATCCGGCACCGTCTACGTGTGGCGCGCTCGAGACTCCTCCGGCACGCGCCGGTTTACCCGGCGGGCTCGGGCGGCGACCCTCGGCACGCTCGCCGCCGCCGCCGTCGGCGCCTCTGCCGCGGTGGCCGTGCCGGCGACCCGGCCGGTGCTGACGCACGATCTTTTCGGATTCCCAGACATTCGAAAAGACGTGTCAATAGAGCAGATAACAGTCGCCGAAACCAGCACGGCTCGGATCGCCCGGGTAACAATCACCAATTCCGGTACCACCGATTATCTGGTGACCATGCTCGGGGTGAAAACAAGTTTCAACTCGAACGTCGACCTCCATGGATGCGACCTCGAGCCCGAGCGTTTCCGCATCGGCGAGCGCCTCCGGGTCGGGTCGGACCGCGCGGGGCAGCGGGCGGTCGTGGGAACCGCCAACGACGCGCGGCTGGGAGATGCCGCGGCCGTGCCCGTCACGGGGACCCTGTCGCATCACTGCGAGACGGGAGTTCTCGACCTCGCCTTCCCCGCAGCGGTGCGGCTGCCCGCGGGAGACTCCGCGACCGTGCTCCTGGAGATCCCGCTGACGCTCAACGTCACCGACGTCACCGGCCGCACCACCGCGGTCGAAATCGTCCTGCCTGCGGACGACCCCCTCTCGACCGCGAGCATGCGCGCGGCGGCCACGTTCGCGATCACGGTGCGGGTCGGGAAGGACCGGGTGCCCGTCACCCGGGAGCACACGCTTCCGGCCCGGCTCGATCTGCTGCCGCCGCCCTCTCCCGTGGCGACCCCGTGACCTACTGGGCAGGCGCCGACGTGGCCGCGGTGGGACGGGGCTGGGGGGGCGAGGGTCCGCACGAGGGCGGTCAGCTCGTCCCAGTCGGCCGTTCCGGTGACGACCACCGCGTGATCGGGGAAGACGCGGACCAGCGTCCGCTGGTTCTTGTCCTGGCGGAACCGCTCCTCCCAGGTCACGCCGTCGATCTGGCGGCTCCCGCCGGGCTTGTCGGTGTTGGCCATGCGGTTCACGAAGTCCGCGGACGGCCTCTCGTCGCTCTGGGCGAGCATGGCGTGCTGCCGCTTGGCGGTAGCGAACCCCAGCCGCCACGTCACAACGCCGTTCTTCTGGGTCAGCGACGAGCTGTTGGGCACCCAGTCGGGCAGCACCCGGCTCGGGGCGACGACCTCGTACGGCGCCGTGCGCGCCGCGTTGACCCGGTCGATGGAGAAGTCCACCCGGGGGATGTGCTCCGTGCGGCTCTGCGGCGTGATGAGCAGGAACGCTCCGACGGCGGCGAGGCAGACGAGGAGCGCGAACGCGTAGCCGTAGAGTCCCTGGGTGAATCGTCCCACGTAATGCGAGATTAGTCGGTGGAGCGGGCGGTGGCCGTACCGGCCTTCACGGGTGCCGAATATCGCCGATGATGCGAAGAGCGTCCTCGGCCATCCTCCGGGCCTGCTCCGGGTCGTCGGACAGCGTGACCTCCTGCACGACGGCCGCCAGGGCGCCGGTGACGACGACGACCAGGGCGTCCTCGTGCTCGAACAGCGCCGCGGTGCGCCTGGCCCACTGCCGGAGCCGGTCGCGCATGATGACCTCGAACCCGGGCGGCGCGTCGCCGCGCAGGAAGAGCGCGGCGAGATCGCGCTCGGCGAGGCAGCCCTCCAGGTAGGCCCGCGCGGCGGCGAGGAACTGGGGCATCGGGTCGGTCTCCCCGGCCGCCCGGGCCTCCTGCACGGCCTGCCGGGTGCGCTGGGTCTGCCGCTTCTGGAACTCCTCGAACAGCGTCAGGTAGAGGTCGGCCTTGCCGGAGAAGTGGTGGTACAGGCTGCCGACGCTGGCGCCGGCCCTGGCCACGACGTCGGTGACGCCCGCCTCGGCGAAGCCGCTCGTGATGAACGTCTCCTTGGCGGCGTCCAGGAGGGCTCCCCGGGTCGCCGCTCCGCGCTCCGACGTGCGCATCGTCACTGGTCGTTCGGTGTCGCCGCTCATGCGGCGACGATATCTCCGAGCCGTCCGTTCCGGGGGTCCGCGACCGCAAATGGCCTCCTACCTGGCCCAACAGGTTCAGACCAATCGGACAAGAACGGCTTCGCGAACTACGATCGCTAGAAGGGCACCTACCTAAAAGGGGATCAATGGCTGATCATGTACCGGCCGCTCTGGCGACGGGGGAACGCGCACCCGACCGCAACCTGGCTCTGGAACTGGTCAGGGTGACCGAGGCGGCGGCGATGGCGGCCGCCCGCTGGGTGGGACGCGGCGACAAGAACGGGGCGGACGGCGCCGCCGTGAACGCCATGCGCCAACTGATCAACACGGTCTCGATGAAGGGCGTCGTGGTGATCGGCGAGGGCGAGAAGGACAACGCCCCGATGCTGTACAACGGCGAGGAGGTCGGCGACGGGACCGGCCCCGAGTGCGACGTCGCCGTGGACCCGATCGACGGCACCCGGCTGTGCGCGCTCGGCATGAACAACGCGATCTCGGTGATCGCGGTCAGCGAGCGCGGCTCGATGTACGACCCGTCCGCGGTGTTCTACATGGAGAAGCTCGTCACGGGCCCGCAGGCGGCCGATCATGTGGACATCGACGCCCCGGTGGCCGACAACATCCGCGCCGTGGCGAGGGCCAAGGGCGCCAAGCCGTCCGACGTCACCGTGGTGATCCTGGACCGGCCGCGGCACGAGCGGATCGTCAAGGAGATCCGGGAGACCGGCGCCCGGATCCGTTTCATCACCGACGGCGACGTGGCCGGCGCGATCATGGCGGCGCGCAACGGCACTGGTGTCGACCTGATGCTCGGCATCGGCGGCACGCCCGAGGGCATCGTCGCCGCCTGCGCGCTCAAGTGCATGGGCGGCGTCATCCAGGGCAAGCTGTGGCCGCGCGACGAGGAGGAGCGCCGCAAGGCCCTCGACGCCGGGCTCGACCTCGGCCAGGTGCTCACCACCGACGACCTCGTACGCTCCGACGACGTGTTCTTCGCCGCGACGGGCATCACCGACGGCGAACTGATGCACGGCGTGCGGTTCCAGGGCGGCGCGGCGGTGACGCACTCCCTCGTCATGCGGGGACGGTCGGGCACAATCCGCAAGATCGAGAGCGAGCACCAGCTCTGGAAGCTCGGCGCCTACAGCGCCATCAACTTCGACACCGCCGTCTGAGACACCGCCGTCTGAGACACCGCCGTCTGAGACACCGGCGTGTGGGACACCGCCGTCTGAGACCTCAACGGCCGAACAGGCGGCGGCGGGGGCGCTTCGGCGAGCGGGCGACGACCTTTCCGCCGAAGACGAACCCGGCGAGCTCGATCACGGGCGCGTCCGGCGCGAAGTCGGCCGCGCCCGGCGGGAGCCGCACCTCGTTCCTGAGCGACCGCACGCGGGCGTCCGGGGCGGTCACGATTCGCACGCCCTCGGGGACCGTCAGGTTGACCGTGCCGGCCATGACCGCGAGCTGCACCACCACGTGCCGCGACTGGAGCAGCGCCTCGCACAGGTCCATCGTGACCGTGCCGCCCAGGGACGTCACCGGCACCTGGGAGGGCACGACCCACCGGCCGCCACGGGTCTCCGTACGGAAGAAGGCGGTGACGGGACGGCTGTCCATCCGGAACGGCTGGCTCTCCGGCGGCAGCAGGTCCACGGTCAGCTCGGCCAGCTCGCCGAGGGTCCGCGCGGCCCAGACGCGCTCCACCCGTTCCTCGTGCTCCAGCGGCGTGAGCCGCCCGTCGGTGACGGCGTCCGCGAGCACCTCGACGATCCGCTCCCGATCGGCGTCGGAGGCCCGCAGCACGGAGGGGTCGGGCGTGTCCGGGGTGCGCGGCGAGAGGAAGGCGGAGATCCACTTCACGGCTGAGGACTCGCTGCTGCTCACACCATCGAGAGTATGCGCTCCCCGCACGACGGTCACCATGCGACGCGACACGCGACGTCCACCCCACGTTGACCGGGGACTTCGTGGCCGCTTAGCGTGAGGAGGTGGTCGCGGGGGCGGTGACACGGCAGGTCGGCAACCTTCCGGCCGACCTGACGAGTTTCGTCGGCCGGCGGCGTGAGCTGGCCGAGATCAGGCGGCTGCTTTCGGCGTCGCGCCTGGTGACCCTCACGGGAGTGGGCGGCGTCGGCAAGACCCGGCTGGCCCTGCGGGCGGCCGCCGAGCAGCGCCGCGCGTTCGACAGCGTCTGGCTGGTGGACCTGAGCACCGTCGCCGATCCCACGCTCGTGGCGGAGACGGTGGCGTCGACCATGGGCGTACGGGGCGAGTCGGCGGCCGGCCCGGTGGACGCGCTGGAGCAGGTGCTGTCCACGCAGCGGACCCTGCTCGTGTTGGACAACTGCGAGCACCTGCGGGACGCCTGCGCCGTGCTCGCCGACCGGCTCCTGCGCGCGGCTCCCGAGCTGCGCATCCTCGCGACGAGCCGGCAGTCGCTCGGCATCACCGGCGAGCATCAGATGAAGATCTCGCCGCTGCCCGTCCCCGAGCCGGGCCGGCCGCTCACCCGCAGGTCGCTGGAGTTGTACGACGGGATCAGCCTGCTGACGGAACGGGCGGCGGCGGTCCTGCCCGGCTTCACCGTCACCGAGGACAACCACGCGGCCGTCGCCGAGCTGTGCCGCCAGCTCGACGGCATCCCCCTGGCCATCGAGCTCGCCGCGGTGCGGCTGCGGGCCCTGTCGGTGAACGCGCTCGTCGAGCGCCTGCGCGACCGCTACCGCCTGCTCACCGGAGGCAGCAGTACGGCGGTGCCGCGTCAGCAGACCCTGCACGCGCTGGTCGACTGGAGTTTCCAGTTGCTGCCCGGCGCCGAGCGGACGCTGTGGACCCGGTTGTCGATCTTCCCCTCGCACTTCGATCTGGACGCCGTCGAGGCGGTGTGCACCGGCGGCGGCATCGAACGCGACGACGTGCTCGACCTGCTCGACGCGCTGCTGGACAAGTCGCTGCTGCTGCGGGAGGAGCACGCGGGCGCGGTCCGCTACCGCATGCTCGACACCCTGCGCGAGTTCGGCCGCAAGCGGCTCGGCGGGCCGGCGGAGCGCCGGTCGCTCCAGCGGCGGCACCGGGACCACTATCTCCTGCTGGTGCAGCAGGCCGCCGCCGAGTGGTTCGGCCCCGACCAGTTCTCCTGGTCCAGGCGGCTGAACCTGGAGCAGGCGAACCTGCGTGCCGCGATGGACTTCTGCCTGCAGGAGCCCTGCGAGGCGGAGGCCGGGCTGCGCATGGCGACCCTGCTCACCGAGCCCTACTGGATAACCAACGCCTTCTACAACGAGGGTCGCCACTGGCTCGACCGCATGCTGGCGGCGGCGCCGGAACGCACGGAGTTGCGCGCCCGCGCGCTGCTCTCCGACGCCTTCATGACGCTCACGCAGGGGGACGCCGCGGCGGGCCTGCCCCTTCTCGACGAGGGCCGGGCGCTGGCCGAGGAACTGGGCGATCCGGAGATCCTGGCGCACGCGTCCCTGATCGCCGGGCTGGCGGCGCACTACAGGGGCGACTACCCGAGCTGCGCCGAACTGCTGAACCTGGCCCTCGTCGAACAGGAGGCCGCGGGGCACAAGAGCGGGATACTGATCTCCCTGACCACGCTGGCGGCGACATTGGGCCAGCTCGGCGACCGCGAGCGCGCGACGGAGCTGTTCGAGCGCAGCATCGAGCTGACCAGCAGCCACGGGGAGCGAGTCGGCCGGGCCTGGGCCCTGACGATCTTCGCGATCTACCTGTGGCAGTGCGGCGACGATGAGCGGGCGACCGCACTGGCGCGCGAGGGGCTGGCTCTGGGCCGCGACTTCGGCGACCGGCTGAACGCCGCGACGAACCTGCAGACGCTCGCCTGGGTCCTCACGGGGAAAGGCCGTGACGCGGACGCCGCGCGGCTCCTGGGAGCCGTCGAGGAGCTCGGACGCACGATGGGCCTGACCCCGACCAGGGTCAAGCGGTTCGCCGAGTTCCACGAGAGGTGCCTGGCCACACTCCGGAACAGGATGGGCGACAAGGCCCTCGGCCAGGAGCTGCGCCGGGGCCGCCGGATGACGCCGGACGAGGCGATCGAGGAGGCGCTCGGCGACCGGGCCGAGGGTGGGCGCACGCGCCAGGACGAGACGGTCGTGGAGGCCGAGCCCACGCCGCCCGGGCGCCCCGCGACGACGGTCTCCGCGGCCGAGCCGTCCCCGCTCACCCGGCGGGAGCGGGAGATCGCCGAGCTGATCGCCCGGGGACGGAGCAACAAGGAGATCGCATCCTCCCTCGTCATCTCGCAGCGCACCGTGGAGGGTCACGTCGAGCACATCCTGGACAAGCTCGGCTTCGCCTCCCGGGCCCAGATCGCCGCCTGGATGGCCGCACGCGAGGCAGGCGGCCGGTCCTGACCGGCGCACCCCATTGACCGGGCGGGTGACGGCTCCTACGCTGACGAAAACTTGAACCCCCCTCATGTTCCTGGAGGCGTGCGATGCCGGCAGAGGACACGGTGCCTACTTCTCGCGACCGGCAGGCGCGACTCGCCACGTTCGCGGTGTTCTTCGTCCAGGGCCTCACCTTCGCCACGCTGCTCACCCAGGTGGCGGCGCTGCAGAAGAAGCACGGCCTGTCGGACGGCGAGCTGACCATCCTGCTCCTCGTCGTTCCGGTGATCGCGGGGGCCGGGAGCGCGCTCGCCGGGGCCGCCGCGTCCCGGTGGGGCAGCCGCCTGATCCTCCGCCTGGTGCAGCCGCTCGCCTGCGCCGCCGTCGTGCTCGCGGGCCTCGCCCCGAACGTCCCCATGCTGGTGGCGGCCAACGTCCTGTTCGGCCTCGGCCTCGGCGGGGTGGACGCGGGCATGAACATGCAGGGCGTCGCGGTCGAACGCGAGTACGGCCGGGCGGTGCTCACCGGGTTCCACGCGTTGTGGAGCGTGGCGGCGGTCGTCGGGTCGCTGTGGGCCTCCGCGGCGGCCACGCTCGGCCTCGGTCTGCCCGTCACGTTCGCCATCGCCCTGGTCCCGGCCGCCGCTCTCGCCGTCCTCTCCTCGCTCTGGCTCTACCGGCCGGAGGAGGAGCACCGGGCATCCACGGTCAGGGACGCGGGCGCGGGGGCAGGCGCGGGCAGGCCGGCCGGGGCCGCGTGGCGGCCGATCATCCCCCTCTGCCTGGCGATGGCGTTCCTCTACGTCGGCGACTCGTCGGTCTCCAACTTCGGCACCGTCTTCATGGACAAGGTCCTGCACGCCTCGGCGACCGTGATCCCGCTGGCCCTGGGGGCCTACCAGCTCACCACGTTCCTGGTGCGGGTCGGCGGCGACTTCGCGGTGCGCAGGTGGGGCCCGGCGGCCATCGTGCGCGCCGGGGGCTCCGTCGCGACGCTGGGCTTCGTCGCGATCGTGGCGGCGCCGACGGTGCCGCTGGCGATCGCGGGCTTCGCGCTCACCGGGATCGGCCTGTCCGTCGTCGCCCCGCAGTCGTTCTCCGCGGCCGGCCGCCTCGACCCGGCGGGCACGGGCGTGGCGATCGCCCGGGTCAACATGTTCAACTACGTGGGGTTCATCGTCGGAGCCGCGCTCGTCGGCGGCCTCGCCGACGCCTCCGGCTTCCGCGTAGCCTTCGCCGCGCCGCTCGTCCTCGCCGCCGCGATCATCCTGCTCGCGCGCGGGTTCCAGCCGCGTACGGCCGACCCGGCCACCGCGACCACCGTCGTCACCCCCTGACATCCCTCCCGACGTTCCCCGCCAGGGCGCGTACGGCCTCGGTGACGCGGTGGGCGGGCAGGCGGGCGAAGCCGATCACCAGACCCGGCGAACCGTGAGCCGGTGTCACGGCCTCCGCGGACAGGCCGGCGGCGCGGGCGGCCTCGGCCAGGCCCGACGGGTCGCCCCCGTCGTCCGTCTCCGCGTAGAGGTGCAGTCCCGCCGAGATGCCGCGCACGGTGATCCAGGGCAGGTGCTCGGCCAGGGCGCCGACGAGGGCGTCCCTGCGCCGCCGGTACTCCCGGCGCATCCGGCGCAGGTGCCGGTCATACGCCCCGGTTGCGATGAGATGGGCGAGCGCGTACTGGTCGATGACCGGCGAGCCGAGGTCGAGTTCCCCGCGCGCGACCCGTACGGCACGGGCGACGCGCGGAGGCGCCGCGATCCAGCCGAGACGCAGCCCCGGAACGAGGGACTTGCTCACGCTGCCCGCGAGCACGACCCGGTCGGGGGCGAGGCCCTGCAGGCACCCGACCGGGTCGCAGTCGAAGCGGAACTCGGCGTCGTAGTCGTCCTCGAGCACGAGGGCGCCCGTGCGGGCCGCCCACTCGACCAGGGCGGCGCGGCGGGCCGGGGACAGGACGACGCCGGTCGGGTACTGGTGCGCCGGGGTCACCAGCACGGCGTCGGCGTCGCCGGGCAGGGCACCGACGACGATCCCCTCCCGGTCGACGGGTACGGGGACGGTGTCCGCCCCGGCCCTGCGGAGCAGCGGTATCTGACGTGCGCTCGTCGGGTCCTCGACGGCCAGGACGACCCTGCGGCCCCGGTCCCGCACCAGGGCCTGGACGACGAGGCTGAGCCCCTGGGCCACCCCGGTCACGATCATGACGAGCTCCGCCGGCGCGTCCGCCGCGCGCACCCGGCCGAGGTACGCGGCGAGTTCGCGGCGCAGGGGCGGGGCACCCCCGCCCCGGGGTCGCCGTAGTCGAGCGCGTCGTTGGGGCAGTGTGGCCAGGACGTGCGGACGGCGGCGAGCCAGGCCTGCCGGGGGAAGGCGCCGAGATCGGGTGAGGTGGGCCGGTGACCGTAGTGGGGCCAGCAGTGCGGCTCGTCCGGGATCTGCTCGGCGGAGGCGTGCCGCCCGGCCCCCGCCGCGACCCGGGTGCCGGCGCCGGTCCTGGATTCGAGGAGTCCCTCGGCCACGAGTTGCTCGTACGCCTCGACGACGACGCCACGCGACAGGCCGAGATCGCGGGCGAGGTCGCGGGTGGCGGGCAGGCGGGCGCCAGGGACGAGCCGCCCGGACCGGACGGCGTTCCGCATCTCGCGGGCGATCTGCCCGGCGAGCCCGCCCGCGCCTCTGTCGACCACGAGATGAAGATCGGCCATTGGTCCACTCTAACGCGCCTCGATTGGACCATGGACCAGGACCAAGCCGTCCCTAGCATCACCTGACATGAACACACATGTGACCGGAGCGGCGGGTGCGATGTTCCTCGTGGGGACGTTGGCGGCGGTCTCCGGCGTTATCGCGGACTATCCGGTCTACGGGGGTCAGGCGCTCCGCTACGCCCTCGCCGCCGTGATCCTGCTCGCCGTCGCCCGGGGGCGCGGGCTCGGCTTGGTGCGGCTCCGGCCGCGCCAATGGGCGCTGCTCGCCGCGCTGTCGCTGACGGGGCTCGTGCTGTTCAACGTCTGCGTGGTCGAGGCGACCCGCGCGGCCGGGCCCGCGCTGCCCGGCATCGTCCTCGGCACGGTGCCGCTGGCGCTCGCCCTCGTGGGCCCGATCTTCACGGGCGCCCGGCCGTCCCCGCGCGTCGTGGCTGCGGGTCTGGTGGTGGTCGCCGGAGCCTCGCTGGCGACCGGCGCCGGCAGCGGGAACCTGACCGGGCTGCTGTGGTCGCTGGGCGCCCTGGTCTGCGAGCTCTGCTTCTCGCTGCTGGCCCTGCCGCTGCTGCCGCTGATCGGCCCCCTCAGGCTGTCGGCCTGGACGTCCGCGCTGGCGGTGCCGTTCCTGCTGGTCGTCGGCGTCGCCCTGGACGGCCGTCACGTGCTGCGCGTGCCGACCGGCGCGGAGGCGGCCGGCCTCGCCTACCTCGCCCTGGTGGTGACGACCGTGGCGTTCTTCCTGTGGTATCGCTCGCTGCCCCGCCTGGGCGCGGACCGGGCCGGGCTGTTCGCCGGGATGATCCCCGTCGGCGCGCTCGCCACGGCCGCCCTTCTGGGGATCGCCGCCCCCTCCGCGGCCGACCTGGCGGGCGCGGCCCTCGTGATCAGCGGGATCGCCCTCGGGCTCCGCTCGCCCTCGCCTCGTCGGCCTGTTCGGTCCTTCGCGGCTCGTCGCGCGGCACCGCTCGCGCCCCGGGAGGGGACCACCAGCTGATGTCGCCGTCCTTGACCTGCCGCAGCACGAGCGTGAGCAGCGACACCGCCAGGGCCACGAGAATGCCGATCGCGAAGATGACCATGACCCATACTTCGGCGTTCATGACCCCTCCCCCCTGTGCTCTATGTCTCAATTATCCCGCTTTGTAGCCGAATATTCAGTGTGAAATTATTCAAAAGCTACTCATAGCCCGGCATGATGACCACGGCCCGTGCGCCGTACGCTGTGCAAAGACCATGGGCGGTCCGCGCGGCGGGCGCGCCCGACCAGGCAGACCACGAGGAACCGAGGACGATGCCGGAGTTCGACTACACCGACCTGCTCCCGCTTGGACCGGACGAGACGGAGTACCGCCTGATCACCACCGAGGGGGTGCGGGTCACCGAGGCGGCCGGGCGCAGGTTCCTGGAGGTCGAGCCGGAGGCCCTGCGGCTGCTCACCGAGACCGCGATCCACGACATCTCGCACTACCTGCGGTCGTCCCACCTGGCCCAGCTCCGCAAGATCGTCGATGACCCCGAGTCGAGCGGGAACGACCGCTTCGTCGCCCTCGACCTGCTCAAGAACGCGAGCATCTCGGCCGGCGGCGTGCTGCCGATGTGCCAGGACACCGGCACCGCGATCGTCATGGGCAAGCGCGGCCGGCACGTGCTGACCGACGGGCGCGACGCCGAGCACCTCAGCCGGGGCGTGTACGACGCCTACACGAGGCTCAACCTGCGCTACTCGCAGATGGCGCCGCTGACGATGTGGGACGAGAAGAACACCGGCTCCAACCTGCCGGCGCAGATCGAGCTGTACGCCGAGGACCCGAACGGCCACCCGGACGAGTACAAGTTCCTGTTCATGGCCAAGGGCGGCGGCTCGGCCAACAAGTCGTTCCTCTACCAGGAGACCAAGGCGGTCCTCAACGAGAAGCGGATGCTCGCCTTCCTCGAGGAGAAGATCCGCTCGCTCGGCACCGCCGCCTGCCCGCCGTACCACCTGGCGATCGTCGTGGGCGGCACCAGCGCGGAGTACGCCCTGAAGACCGCGAAGTACGCCTCGGCCCGCTACCTCGACTCCATCCCCACCGAGGGCTCGCCGAGCGGGCACGGCTTCCGCGACCTGGAGATGGAGAAGAAGGTCTTCGAGCTGACCCAGAAGCTGGGCATCGGCGCGCAGTTCGGCGGCAAGTACTTCTGCCACGACGTGCGGGTCATCCGGCTGCCCAGGCACGGCGCGTCCTGCCCGGTCGCCATCGCGGTGAGCTGCAGCGCGGACCGTCAGGCGCTGGCGAAGATCACCCCGGAGGGTGTCTTCCTGGAGCAGCTGGAGACCGACCCCGCCCGCTTCCTGCCCGACACCACCGACGAGCACCTCGGCGGCGACGTGGTCAGCGTCGACCTCAACCGCCCGATGCCGGAGATCCTCGCCGAGCTGAGCAGGTATCCGGTCAAGACCCGGCTGTCGCTCACCGGTCCCCTCGTCGTGGCCCGCGACATCGCCCACGCGAAGATCGCCGAGCGGCTCGACGCCGGCGAGGACATGCCGCAGTACATGAAGGACCACGCCGTCTACTACGCCGGCCCGGCCAAGACCCCCGAGGGCTACGCGTCCGGCTCCTTCGGCCCCACTACCGCCGGGCGGATGGACTCGTACGTCGAGCGCTTCCAGGCGGCGGGCGGCTCGATGGTGATGCTGGCCAAGGGCAACCGGTCGAAGCAGGTCACCGAGGCGTGCCAGAAGTACGGCGGCTTCTACCTCGGCTCGATCGGCGGCCCCGCCGCCCGGCTGGCCCAGGACTGCATCAAGAAGGTCGAGGTCCTGGAATATCCGGAGCTGGGCATGGAGGCGGTCTGGAAGATCGAGGTCGTGGACTTCCCGGCCTTCATCGTCGTCGACGACAAGGGCAACGACTTTTTCGCGGACACGACCGGCCCCGTCCTTACCATCGGACGGCGCTGACCCTGCGGGGAAGTTGTCAGGATCTTTGACAGAAGATCTCAACAATTTCCCGGCATGGTCTCTACAGGTCGCACTACACAAATCGGTAAGCTGCCACCCATGCGTGCGCCGTCCGGATACCTGTTAGCCGCGCGCTATCGGCTTATCGAGCCGGTCGGGCGCGGCGGGATGGGCACTGTGTGGCGCGCGCGTGACGAGCTGCTCGACCGCGAGGTGGCTGTCAAGGAGGTGCGGCTTCCGCTGGTCCTCGACGAGGACCTGCGGGCGGAGCTGTGCGCGCGCACCGAACGCGAGGGCCGGGCGACCGCCATGGTCGCCCACCCCTCGGTCATCACGCTCTTCGACGTCATCACCGAGGACGACCGTCCCTGGATCGTGATGGAGCTGCTCAGGGCGCGGTCACTAGAGGAGCTGATCCGCCAGGAGGGCCCGCTGCCGCCGCGCCGGGTGGCCGACATCGGCCGGCAGGTGCTCGGCGCGCTGCGCGCCGTCCACGCCAAGGGCATCCTGCACCGCGACGTGAAGCCCAGCAACGTGCTGGTGACCGACGACGACCGTGCGGTGCTGACCGACTTCGGGCTGGCCGCCCTTGAGGGCGACGCCTCCATCACCCAGGCCGGGATCGTCCTCGGCTCCGCGGGCTACATCGCCCCGGAGCGCGTCCTCGGCGACAAGGCGAGCCCGGCGGCCGACCTGTGGTCGCTGGGCGCCACCCTCTACACCGCCGTCGAGGGCCGCGGCCTGCACGGTCGCCGTACGGCGGCGGCCGCGCTCGCGGCGCTGACCAGCGGCGCTCCCATCCCCATGGAGAAGGCGGGCCCGCTCGCCCCGGTCCTGCGCGGCCTGCTCCAGATCGACCCCGCGGCGAGGCTCGACGCGTCCGCGCGGCCCACGCGCTGTCCAGGATCGCCGCCGGAGGCACGGCCGAGGACCCGTTCGCCTCCCCGTTCCGGGCCGCCCGGCCCACGCCGCCGCCCATCGCCCCGCAGCCCACCGCTCCGGAGACCCGCAAGCCGCCGCAGCGCAGCCGGGGGCAGCACCGGGCCGAGTCGCGGCCCACGCCCAAGGTGACCCCGCGCGACCGCGATTCCGGGCCCCACCGCCAGTCGGGGCCGTACGGCCAGCCGTACCGGCCCGGGGAGCACGGCCAGCCCCACGCGTACGACCCGTACGCCTCGGGGCGGTACGACGTGTTCGCTCCGCACGGGCAGTCCGGACAGTACGGTCAGAGCGGTCAGAGCGGTCAGAGCGGTCAGCTGCGGCACAGTGGCTCACAGACTGGCTCACACAGCGGCTCCTTCAGCGGCCCGCACCAGCAGGTGGGGCAGTCCGGCCACCACCGCGGCCACCCGCGCGACTTCGGCTACTCGCGGGAGGCGCCTTCCGTGCCGTCCCAGCGCCGGCGGCCGAGCGAGGGCCTGCACCGCAAGCCGTCGGAGCCCGCCCTCCACCACGTCGTGCGCATTCCCATGATGCGGCACGTGGCAAAGATGATCAAGATCCTGCTCCCGCGCCGGTATTGGCCGAGAATCTTCATCAAGTAACCAGAAAGCGATTTCCTAGGTGGAATCGCTATCTTTCTAGATATGCCGGAACAGCACCCGCGGCCGCTCGCCGACCGCTACGAGCTGCGCACCCGCATCGGCCGGGGAACCATGGGCACCGTCTGGCGGGCGTACGACCGGTCGCTGGGCCGGGAGATCGCGGTCAAGGAGATCCGCCAGGACCCCTCGCTCAGCCCTCGGCAACGACAGGAGCTGCGCGAACGCATGATGCGCGAGGGCCGCATGGCGGCGCGCGTCAGTCATCCCTCCGTCGCCACCATCCACGACGTGATCGTGTCCGACGGCATTCCGTGGATCATCATGGAGCTCGTCGAGGGGCGCTCGCTGGAACAGGTGATCGACGAGGAGGGGCCGCTGCCGCCGCGCCTGGTGGCGGAGATCGGTTACGACCTGCTCGGCGCGCTGCGCGCCGCCCACGCCCAGGACATCCTGCACCGTGACGTCAAACCGGCGAACGTGCTGCTGACCGAGACGGGCAGAGTGGTGCTGACCGACTTCGGCATCGCCAAGGCGCTGGGCGACCACGCGCTCACCCAGACCGGCATGGTGATCGGCTCGCCGGGATACACGGCGCCGGAGCGGGCCCGGGGCGACTACACCGGCCCCGAGTCCGACCTGTGGTCGCTCGGCGCGACGCTGTACTTCGCCGTCGAGGGACGGCCGGCGTACGAACGGCCGACCGTGGGCGAGACGCTGGCCGCCTTGATGACGGAGAAGGCCGACCCGCCCGCCCAGGCCGGGCCGCTGCGGCCGGTCCTGGACGGGCTGCTGGAGAAGGACCACACCGTGCGCCTCACGCCCGAGCGCGCCGCCGCGATGCTGCGCCTCATCGCCGACACCCCCACGGGCCTCCATTCCCGCCGGTGCCCCCGGCGCCCCGGTGCCCCAG